>JAWJLM010000002.1 GCA_040191315.1 Bacillaceae bacterium S4-13-56
TATTATCAGGGGTCTTGGATTTTTGTCCGTTGGCTCTAAAAAATAAGTAGTCGTTTGATCGTATAAAAAAGAAGACCCATCCTTCTTAAGGATTTCTTGGTGAGCTATATATAGAAAATTGTCAAGGTGCAAAATCTTTTGTGAAGCATGTTTCAAAAAGTGTTTTCATGGGGAGGAATATATTATAATAAAGGGGATGTTCTAGTTAGGGGAAATTGATATGATATTATCTGTGTTTAATTTTAATGAAATTCAAACTTTGATTGAAGATGAAAAATATTATGAGTCAATTCTACAAATATTAGAGAGCTATGAAAAACTGGGACCCTTACCTGGAATCCTTCTCCCCTTTTCGGAAGCTTTTTTACCTTTCCTTCCTGCAGTGGTTTTTGTTATGGCTAATTCCATGGCATATGGATTGTTTCAGGGATTCTTCCTTTCATGGTTAGGTGCATCTTTAGGTTCAATAGCTGTTTTCACCATTATTCGTGGCTTAAGAGATTGGAAGCCGATCCAATTTATTCGTAAAAATCGCCAGGTTCAAAAGGTGATGTATTGGGTGGAAAGCCATGGTTTCGGACCGATTTTTTTACTTTTGTGTTTTCCGTTCTCTCCCTCTGCCGTTATTAATACTGTAGCGGGATTATCAAGAGTAAACTTTCAACAATTTGTCTTAGCTGTTTTTTTGGGTAAGACTTTGATGATTTTTACTGTTTCATATATCGGTACAAGCATTACATCATTTGCAGAAAGTCCCGTTAAATCCGTGGTTATTGGGATCTGTATTTTATTGTTCTGGTTCATAGGAAAATATGTGGAACGGAGACTTCAAAGAAATAGAATTAAATCTGAATCAAAAAGTAAGTAAATTGAATTGTTTAAATTGTTTGAATAGAGGGAATAATGGTAAAATGAATTGAGAGATTATTGTTTGGAGGAGATGGAATGAGAAAACAGTTATGGGTTTATCTCCGAACCATTTTAATCGCTTTTGTTATTGCCTACGCTGTAAGAACCCTACTATTCGCAACCTATGTGGTTGATGGTAAGTCTATGGAACCAACCCTACATGATGGAAATCTGCTTATGGTTAATAAAGTGATCTATGATTGGAAGGATGTCAATCGATTTGACGTCATCGTTTTTCATCGTAACGAGCAAGACGATTATGTCAAAAGGGTAATCGGAATTGAGGGAGACTCCATTGAATATAAAAATGATCGGTTGTATGTAAATGGAGAATTCCAAGAAGAAGCTTATCTTCAGCCTTTCCGGGAGGAAGCTGTAGGAAAATTAACTGAGGATTTTACCCTTAAAGAAATTACTGGGGAAGCGACGATACCTAAAGGATATATTTTTGTAATGGGAGATAATCGACAGAGAAGTTTGGATAGCCGGAAGTTTGGATTTGTGCCAATCGATTTGGTTGTCGGAAAAGTAGATGCGCGTTATTGGCCGATTTCCCAAGCAGCTATTGCTTTTTAACGATAGAGCCCTCACTCGTGTGAAGGCTTTTTTTGTTTGTGTAGTGTATAAATGGAAAAGGTGAAAAATCCAAATAATAGTTTTGTAATCAGTCATATCTTTTTACGTTTACAACTAAAACATCTATATGGTATACTTCGCCATAGAACATATGTTTTGGTAATGGGGTTTAATGATGGAAGTCGCAAAAACACTAAGCCATAAAATTACCAATCATTCTCGTATTTTTGATGAAACCTTATTCATTTATAACGAAGCATTAAGTTTTATCATCGACATCATAGATAAAGAATTTGATAACTTAGATGAAATTACTGTAAAGAACATCCATACCACCAAATCAAACCCTTCTCCAAAGTATATAGAATTCAACCTTCGTTTTTATAAATTCCCTTCTTACTTTAGAAGAAGTGCGATAGCTTCTGCTTTTGGCAAAGTGAAAAGTTATCGTTCAAACTACCAAAAATGGCTAAAAGAAAAGGAATCAGTCCTTTACGAAGGAAAGAAATTTAAAAAGAATCCACCTGCGTTATAATTACATCACAAAGAGTTTCCAGTGTTTTATAAAAACAATATGTTTGAGAGAACATCTGATGCTACCGCTCAAATCAAAGTCTTTCACAACCATAATTGGGTATGGGTGGATATTGAATTTAAAGAACAAGACCTATATAAGCGGGATGTTTGGGATTGGAAGGAGTGTAATCCTAAGCGTGTTAAGGTTGGCAAGAAATACTTTTTACACTTTACTTATACATCTAAAGTAAAGTTAAGTGATACAAAACTTGAGCTACGCAAGGTATTGACCTAGATCCGTATGTGCAGTAGACTTGGGAATTAATAATTCAGCAGTTTGTTCCATTCTCGACGCAAAAGGAACTATCTTAGCTCGTAAGTTTAGTAACCAAGCTAAAGAAAAAGACCGTTTGCTTCGATTAACGAATAAATTGCGTACAGTACAACGTCCATCTGGTTGGGTAGCTGCACCTAACAATTAATGGGTTACAGAAACAAATTATTACCCATACTTCGCATGAAATTATAAAGTTCACCAAAGAACATAATTATGATGTCGTTGTCTTCGAATTCCTAGATAAAATGAAGATACCGAAAAGTTTTTGGGGTGCTAAGAAACTTCGTTTCAAATTACGTTATTGGCGTAAAACGGCGATTCAACATAAAGTAGAAGAAATGGCTCATTATGCAGGTATACGTATTTCTAGAGTCCATCCTCGAAACACAAGTGCATTAAATGGTTCTGGAAAAGTAGAACGTAATAATAAGAAAGTATAAAATTTGTCTAGTTCCAGCGAAAAAGCATCATCGAGTAATCTTCGAAGTTTTTGCCCCGAGTAAGGAAAGCAACATAGAGCTACTTCACAGAAACAAGTGCTTTTTCTTGTTCGAGGGGCAGCCTATCGACTAGAGTCGGTTCCCTCCTCTCCTTCGATAAGTCAACATCGATGAAGGAGATTCGGTTAAAAACGCGACATCGTGTTGGGGCTGCGATTACTCGTCCCACCGGAATGATTTGCAAGACCGAACGGACTCGTATCCTGCGAGCCCTCGTGAACCGTGTTTCCTTTATCTCAGAAATAAGGAACGTAGGTTGAATTCGCCACTACACCTACGTGACCCACATCCTGTGGGCCTCACCGCCTTACGTCGATGGTCACAAGAAATGCTTCTCGAGAATTTACTTCGCAGAAACAAGTGATTTTCTTGTTTTGAAGGGAGCTTGCGTTTTTCATAATGGAAGGAGAGGAAAGGCTAATGTCTGTTCGATTTATTTTAGGCAAGTCAAGTAAAGATAATAGTGAATGGATACTGCACGAAATTCAAAGAGAGTTACAGCAACGTCCTGAAGGGCCGTCCATTTTTTACTTAGTTCCTGATCAGATGACCTTTCAACAGGAATATAGACTACTAAAAAGTTCGGAATTGGAAGGGACCATTCGTGCTCAAGTGTTTAGCTTTTCACGCTTAGCGTGGAGAGTTTTTCAAGAGACAGGTGGAGGAATAAGAAAGTACATTAGTTCTACTGGAATCCAAATGTTACTCCGTAAAATTACGAACGAGCAAAAGGGGGAGTATAAGGTTTTCCAAAAAGCAGTGGAAAAACAGGGGTTTATGGATCAGTTGGAAGGAATGATTACTGAACTCAAAAGATACTGTGTTACTCCAGAACTTTTAAAGGATCAAATACAGCAGATGAAACAGTTTCAGCATACGACACCGCAAGAAAATAGTTTAATGGACAAGCTTCATGATTTGAGTAAAATCTATGAAGCTCTTTCTAGTGAACTTGTTCATCACTATATGGATGCGGAAGACCGCCTTCAAATGCTCATTGATAAAATTCCTTCTTCCAAGGAGTTAGAAGGAGCGACCATCTATTTAGATGGCTTTTATCGCTTTACACCCCAAGAACTTCAAGTTATTCAAGTGTTGATGCAAAAGGTCCGGAGAGTTACTCTTGCGGTCACAGTTGATCCTACAAGTTTTAGAACACCTGAAGAGCTTGATTTATTTTATCAAGCAACGACAACTCATGAACAAGTCCGTGAAATTGCAGAAGAAATAGGTATCCCAATAGAGGAACCTGTCCTAGTGAACCATCAGACATCTCAGCCATATTTAGTTCACTTAGCTGACCATTTTGACGATCGTCCTGCTCCCGCGTATATAGACAAAGTTCCTCTAGTCATAGGGCAAAGCGTTAATCCAAGGGCAGAGGTAGAAGGGGTTGCTCGAGAAATCCTTTCTTTAGTTCGCCAAAAAAATTATCGATATAAAGATGTAGCTATATTTATCCGTCAACCAGAGGTATACCATGACTTAATTGCTACCGTGTTTGAAGATTATCGCATTCCCGTTTTTATTGATGTAAAAAGGACAATGCTAAATCATCCACTCATTGAAGTGCTTCGCTCCTTATTGGAGCTTGTGGAAGGAAATTGGAAGTATGATGCGATGTTTCGAATTTTAAAAACAGGTCTGATTCCTCCTACTAATGAAGAGTTTCCACTCACCTCAGAAGCCATTGATGAACTAGAAAATTATGTTCTTGAGTATGGGATTCGTTCAAAAAGTCAATGGATGAATGCTAAGTCCTGGACTTATCAAAGGTTTAAAGGCTTCAATCTAGGTGCAAAAACAGAAGAAGAAAAGAAGATGGAAGAAAGATTGCAGGCCTATAGAATGCAAGTGGTAGAATGGTTGGCACCAATTGATGAACAATTGAGAAGTGGTAAAACCGTACAAGAAAAGTGTGAATCCCTCTATATATGGTTAGAAAAAATAAATGCACCTCAAACTTTGGAGCGATGGAGAAGTAACTTTGATGCAAGAGGAGAATTAGAAAAAGGACGGGAGCAGGAACAGGTATGGGTTGCTGTCATCCAATTGTTTGATGAACTAGTGGAGATGATAGGAGAAGAAATCTCTCCATTATCCTCTTTCCGTACCATCGTTGACGCTGGATTTGAATCCTTGCAATTTGCCCATGTTCCACCAAGTATGGACCACGTCATTGTGGGAAGCGTTGATCAGTCACGGATTTCCGGAATGCGCGCTGCTTTTTTACTAGGAGTAAATGAAGGTTTATGGCCAATGAAACCACCGTCTGATAGTTTAATATCAGAAAATGAAAGGGAACTACTTAAGGGTCATGGAATGCAGCTTGCTGACTCTAATAAAAGACAGCTTTTAGACGATCGATTTTATATCTATTTGGCTTTTACTGCCCCATCGGATTTTTTATGGGTCAGTTATACGCTTAGTGATGAGGAAGGAAAAACAAAGATACCATCTTCCTATATCAAACGAACAATGGATATATTCCCTAAAGCAAGACAGGAGCTTCTTTTACAAGATGCGGAAGAAGCGCAAGATGTGGATCCATTCATCACTACTAAGGAAAAAACTTTGTCTATGCTAACCTCTGAGCTAGCTAGAAGTAAACGAGGGTATCCGATTCATGAAAAATGGTGGAGGGTTCTTCACTGGTATTTGTCACAACCCGAGGATCAGCCTGCTAAAGTTATTCTTCATAGTCTTTTCTATCAAAATGAACCTGTTAGTTTAGAGGAAACGACAACAAGGCAACTCTACCCAGAAGTTTTACAGACAAGCGTATCCAGGCTGGAGAGTTATTTCAGCTGCTCATACAAGCATTTTCTTCAGTACGGGTTGGGCCTTAATGAAAGACCGATATTTCAATTAGAGGCACCTGATATTGGACAACTGTTTCACGAAGCTTTAAAAAAGATTTCGGAATGGATAATGAAGGATGGGGGAGATTGGAAGCTTGTATCTAAAAAGGATACGGACGCTTACGCTCGAAAAGCTGTACAGGAGTTAGGCCCTATCCTACAGCACCAAATCTTAGCCAGCTCCAATCGGTATCAATATATTCAAAAAAAGCTGGAGCAAGTAATTGCAAGAGCAGCTTATGTCATTAGTCAACAAGCAAAAGCAAGTCTTTTTAGTCCAGTAGGGTTTGAGATAGGTTTTGGTCCAAATGAATTGTTACCTCCTGTTGATCTCCCACTTCCAAACGGCTATAAAATTCAGCTAAGAGGAAGAATTGACCGTGTGGAAAAAGCACAGGAGGATGATCGACTCTTTTTAAGAATTATAGATTATAAGTCAAGCTCGAAAGGACTTAAGCTTTCTGAAATATATCATGGTCTGTCTCTTCAAATGCTTACGTATTTGGATGTTGTTCTCACTCATGCTGAACAGTGGCTCGGATTAAAGGCATCTCCGGCGGGTGTATTATATTTCCATGTCCATAATCCAATGCTTTCAGAAGAAAAAGAACTCTCAGACGATCAGATTGAGCAGGAAATTTTCAAGAAGTTCAAAATGCAGGGGCTTCTTTTGGAAAATGAAGATGTCGTTCGAATGATGGATACACAACTTGATTCTGGATCGAGCTCTATCATACCTGTTGGATTAAAGAAAAATGGTGGCTTTTATCAGTATTCACGTACGGCACAGGAAGAGAATTTTGACCAATTAAAACGTTACATTCGAGGATTAATGGTACAAGCAGGTCTTGATATAACAAATGGAAAAGTGGAATTAAATCCATTTCAACAAAAGCAAAAATCAGCATGTACATTTTGTTCGTATCGATCTGTATGTCAATTTGACCCGACAATGGAAAATAACGAGTTCCGATTATTAAAGGATTTTAAAGATGAAGAGGTCTGGGCAGAATTGAAGAGAAAGGAGGAAGAGTGATGAAGTGGACGCCTGAACAAGAACAAGCCATTTACTCCGGACAGCAAGATATATTAGTAGCCGCAGCTGCTGGGTCTGGGAAAACGGCAGTTTTAGTAGAGCGCATTATACAAAAGCTTATGAACAAGGAAAGCCCAATGGATATTGATTCGTTACTTGTGGTTACCTTTACCAATGCGGCGGCTCAAGAAATGAGAAATCGTGTGGGAGCAGCCTTAGAAAAGGCACTCGAACAGGAGCCATCTTCCATACACTTAAAAAAGCAGCTTTCTTTATTACAACGAGCGTCCATCTCAACCCTTCACTCCTTCTGTATGGATGTAGTGAGAAAGTACGCCTTTCGTTTAGATTTAGATCCTCACTTTCGAATGCTGGATGAAATTGAAGGAGATTTGTTAAAAGAAGAAATTCTACAAGAATTATTTGAAAAGTGGTACGGAGAAGAAGGAGAAGACCGTGATCTTTTCTTTGAAGTGGTTGAGCGTTTCTCTAGTGACCGCAGTGATGCGGAAGTAGAAGATTTAATTCTTCAACTCTACGAATTCTCTAGACAACACCCTTGGCCTCATTATTGGCTAGATGGGATAGTGAATGCATATGATGTGAAGGAATCTGTTTCCGAAGAAGAGCTGGACTGGTTAGATCTTTTGAAGAAAGATGTACAATTCCAGTTAGAATATATGATTTCTGAATGTCAAAAGGCTTTACAAATCACACGGGAAAAGGATGGTCCCTATCACTATGCAGAAGCTGTAGAGCAGGATTTACTCATTTTTGAAGATGCTAGGAAAATACTAAATTATTCTTGGCAGGAGCTACAGGAATGGGCGACTTCTATTAAAGGGTTTGCAAAGCTGTCGGCTAAGCGAGTGGATGTCAATGATGATAAAAAGGAAAAAGTAAAAGATATAAGGAATCGTTATAAAAAGTTGTGGCAAAGTATGTTAGAACAATGGTTCCTTCGTTCCTTGCCTGCTCATCTCCAAGATTTAGAAAAACTTAAACCAGTGATTGGGCATCTTATGAAATTAGTCAAGGAGTTCGGTGATCGTTTTCAACAGACGAAAAAAGAAAATGCCCTCGTTGATTTTAGTGATCTAGAACATTACTGTTTACAGCTATTGATGGAAGAAGGTTCGACACCAAATGATGTCATCCCGTCTGTTGTAGCTAAAGAATTTCATAAGCAGTTTCATGAAATCTTAGTAGATGAATATCAGGATACGAACCTAGTTCAAGAAACGATTTTGCAATTATTGGTTCAAGGAGAGGAATCTGGATATTTGTTTATGGTAGGAGATGTAAAGCAAAGTATTTACCGATTTCGCCATGCGGAACCTTCCTTGTTTGTGAATAAATATAAAGCCTTTGCCCATGACCCATCACAAGGACTTCGAATTGATTTAGCTCGAAATTTTAGAAGTCGTAAAGAAGTGTTGGCAGGTGCTAACTATATTTTTCGTCAACTTTTTGATGAAACAGTTGGTGAGCTTGTCTATGACGAAGCAGCTGAACTTATCTATAGTAATCAAGATTATGATCAATTCCCAAATCCAGAAGTCGATGCAGAGCTTATGATCATTGATCGTCAGGAGCATGAGGAAACGGATGAAGAGGGAACTGAAAATTATCGGGATCTAGAAAAAGCGCAGCTTGAGGCGCGAGCCTATGCGATGCAAATCAGAAAATGGATAGGGAAAGAATCTGGACATTCGATGCAGGTTGTAGACAAAAAGACGAGTACATTAAGGAATATTCAATATAGAGATATCGTGATTCTGTTAAGGTCGATGACATGGGCTCCTTCCATTGTGGAGGAGTTAAAAAAGCAAGGGATTCCAGTTTATGCCGAGCTATCCAGTGGATACTTCGAGGCAATTGAAATTCAAGTGATGTTAAGTCTCTTAAAGACCGTTGATAATCCCTTACAGGATATCCCACTGGCATCGGTTTTGAAGTCTCCTATGGTAGGCCTAAATGAGCAGCAGCTTTCTGAAATTCGATTAACCAAAAAACGCAGTCCTTTTTTTGAGGCCTTAAAAGAATATCATAAGCAGCAATCTTCAGAAACGATGATATGGAAAAAAGTTGATCGATTTCTCCAACAATTTGCAGAATGGAGAAGATTGGCCAAACATGGAGCATTATCAGAGCTAATCTGGGGTATTTTTAGAGATACTGGATACTATGATTTTGTTGGCGGAATGTCTGGTGGAAAACAAAGACAAGCAAACCTTAGAGCTTTATATGACCGTGCTCGGCAATATGAATCTACTAGCTTCCGAGGATTATTCCGATTCTTGAGATTTATAGAACGTATGGAGAAAAAGGGTGAGGACCTGGGAGCTGCAAGAGCATTAGGGGAACAAGAAGACGTGGTTCGGATCATGACTATTCATAAAAGTAAGGGCTTAGAATTCCCGGTAGTCATTGTAGGAGCGATGGATAAGATGTTTAATGAGCAAGATTTAAAAAGAAAATTTCTCCTTCATAAAGATTGGGGATTCGCTTCTAAATTTATAGATCCAGAAAAAAGAATCATGTATCCTACTCTTTTATACCATGGGATCAAAAGTAAAATGCAAAAGGAAATGCTTGCAGAGGAAATGCGGGTATTATATGTGGCTTTAACAAGGGCAAAAGAAAAACTTGTTATGATTGGCAGTGTCAACTCTCTCGAAAAGAAAAAAGAACGCTGGAAAGAAATGCTTGACCATCAAGATCTAGTTTTACCTCCATACGAAAGATTGCGGGCAAAAACTTATTTAGATTGGGTGGGGGCAACGCTGATTCGACATCAACAGGCAGTTCCTTTAAGAGATGAACATGAAGTAAATCATATAGATCCAACCATTAGTAAGGATAGTTCCACTTGGCAAATCACATTACTTCATGGTTCACAATTAGGGGGTTCCTCCATTTTAGATGAAGATAAACATGAAGATTTATGGAGGGCTATCCAAAAATGGGAACCTCTAAACCAGGATGCAGTTGACCCATTTATTAATCAACAACTGACTTATGAGTATCCTTTTAAAAAGGCCTCTGATTATCGAGCGAAACAAACGGTGACAGAAATTAAACGTCAAAGGGAATTGAAGGATGAATATAGTGATGAACAGTATATACGTTCTATCCAAAAGCCTATTTTAGCTAGACCTCGCTTTATGCAAAAGAACAAAGAATTAACTCCTACAGAGCGAGGAAGTGCAATGCATACCGTGATGCAGCATTTTCCATTTGATCGTGTTTATTCAGAGGAAGAACTGAAAGAATTTATCCAAGGGCTAGTAACTAAAGAAGTCATGAGCCAAGAAGAAGGAGATAGTGTGGATATAACTGCTATTCTCCAATTCTTTGAAACTCCAATAGGGATAATGATGCTTGAGAGCCCAAGCCTTTTTCGAGAGGTTCCTTTTAGTTTAACTTTACCTGCGAGTGAGGTATATGCTCAATGGGAAGGGGAAGAGGAACGGGTGCTCATTCAAGGAGTTGTAGATTGCCTCGTTCCTTATCAGGACGGTTGGATTTTACTAGATTATAAGACAGACCAAATTCCTACTTCTCAGAAAGCAACTGAACTACAACAGCGCTATGCCGTACAATTAGAAATGTATGCAAGAGCGATTGAAAGGATTTGGAAGAAACCTATAAAGAAAAAGTACTTGTACTTTTTCTCGGCTTCTGTTCTAGTGGAGGCATAAAAATGAGGACCCTTTATAGGGGTCCTCATTTTTCTAAAGAAAATAAATTATGCATTTCCTGCTTGATTTTGGTCATTCACATCGGGATCAAGAGGGTTTGTTGAACTGACACCATTATTGGTTACAATAAAATCACCTGTATTAAAGCTTCCAGAACCGCTTGCTGTTTTTGAAGTTGATTTTGGTGAGAGATAAAAGGCATCCCCAAAATTGATGGCCCCGCCATCGACGCTATTTATTTTGATTGGTCCTACGATTGAGGGCATGGTTTACACCTTCCTCTATAATGCTCTCTAACTACTTTATGAAAGAAAGGAAAGGATTGTTCCATTCAAAAGCGGAATCTCTTGAATTTAATAATAGATTCTAGTATGTTTCACTCTGGCTTCTGAAAATAAATGATCTAAGCTTCCAATATTAATTTGAGATGCAGAGGCAACCCCCAATACATGAATAGATTGAACATCTATCGTTGAATCGTGATGAATATGTTTTTGGTCAACTAAAGTAGGACTTGGAATTGGAATTTCTTGTTTAAACAGGGAAAATTCATGAAAATCAAAAGGATCCTCAAAAAAAACCGGAAACTTTTTTTGCACAGCTATCGTCAAAGAAAGAGGAGATGCTTTAAAGGTATCTCCAATTGCTAAAACGGTACTTGAATACTCAGAATCAATAAGAAGGCTATTCACCTTGGTTGTTCGTTTCTTCATTGGTAGTTTCCTCCTCATAAATTCCTGTAGGAGAGATAATTAATGATTCAGGTGGAGTGTCATAGATGGAAGATAAAACAATGGATTCATTATCCCCGACTAGAAAAACTGATGAAGTCGTAATCCCAATTATTTCAATATGACCAACCTGCAAAACATGGTTGTGTATAGTTAATCCCATGATGGTACCTCCTTTTTAGGAGTTCTTTTCGTTAAAAAAACGGTGTAGGGAAGTTTTTAATTCTTGGTCAAAATCTTTCATCATTTTTTGTATGGTTTTTTGTTTTTGCTTAGGATCATTTAGTTCAGGGTATTGGGTGATATAGTTTTTTGTTTGTTTTGGTAATTGTTTGTATATATCTTCCATGATGGTGTTAACCAGCTGATGATCAAGAGACCTTCCTTTATTCTTGGCTGCTTCTTCAATCATCTCAGGTCCACGGGTATTCAAATATTGTTGAAGATTGGCTTGAATTTCTTGACCAATGGGAGTTTTTTCAATTGGCTGAAACATTGGGTCACCTGAAAGCGTAAATGTATCAGGGTCTCCTAAATCCGTGGGAGATAACCCAATGTTTAGAGTGCCTTCTAATGTTTCTATTTTGAGTTGATCAAACTTATATTCAATTCTTTCAATAGTCTGACCAGGTCTTTCTTGACGAATTTGATTGACTAATTTTTCTAATTCAAGAACTTGATTCTCTAATTGTTCCATTTTGGTTTTTTGAGCTTGAAGCTGTTGCTGAACAGTTTGACTCCACTGTGTCCAGTTTGTATACATAAAAAGGCTCCCCTCCATAGGCAAATGTCTATGGTATTTTATGAAGTATTTTTCATTTTGTTACGTCAGGGGAACTAATGGACCAGTAGTCTCAAGCAACTCACCTGTTTCAGGAGCGGGTTCTGTGAAACCACCTGTATTGTAAAGATTGGAAAGGGCTTGGATACTCCCGCTACTTCCTATTTGGACGAAGGATGAATTGGAGATGGAACCTATTTTAAGCAAGTTAATTTGGATGGATTGATGGATGGTTATAGCCATCAGAAATCACTCCTAAGTCGTATTCATAATGGACTGATCAACTACATCTTTATCAGAAACGTAGGTTGATGAAGAGTATAAATCAATTTGAAGACCGTGTCCTGTGTTAAAGGAGCCACCACCTGCATAGGTTTTGGTTTGGCTAAAAGGTGAAATGTGATATACGTCTCCAATGTTAAAAATACTACTTGTTGAAACGCTATTTACCTTTACGGCTCCTACGATCGCAGGCATAGGCATACCCCCTTCATATCAATGTATGAATAGTAGTTTTATAGTGTTCGTTTTTAGTGAGTTTTCCTTTAACATATAAGGCGCAAATGAATGGAATATATTGATAGTTATCCCGCATGAACGGGCAGCCAACCATGAAACAAGCTTCACCAACAAGGATGGAAAATTTAATGTCTTCATGGGAATAATACCCCCACCTCAAGTCTTAAGGGAAACGAAAAGAGTAGGTGGGGGATAAACTGCCCGTAAATGTCCGATTGGTTAGTCATACCTAATCAGTGGGGGACGGCCATTGATTGAAGTTGAACTTTATCTAGTAAGGAGTGGAAGTATGTATGGATTTACAGGTTCATAGTGAACAAGGACGACTTCCTTGGATTGATGCAGCAAGAGGGTTTGCTTTGTTCGGTATTTTAATGGTGAATGTACCTGCATTTAACGCACCTTTTTTTCTTTATGGGGGAGAAGGGGTTTACTGGGATTCGAAATTAGATCATATTGTCCAGGATTGGACTCAAATCTTATTTGAGGCTAGCTTTTATACTCTTTTTTCTTTTTTATTTGGGTTTGGGTTTTGGATGATGAAGGAGAAATTAGAGCAAAGAACAGGGCATTCTGCTGCTGCGCTTTCTAGAAGATTCACCATGCTCATCTTCATTGGTCTTTTCCATGCGCTTTTTCTATGGCATGGGGACATCTTGTTTTTTTACGGCTGGATTGGTTTTCTACTCTTATTTTTTTATAAGCGAAGTAATCTTTCAGTAGGAATATGGGTTGCAACATGTTTTATTGCTCCAACTGTGCTGATTACGTTTATGCTTTTGTTATACCCAGGGCCAGGGTATATTGATACAAATGCAATTCGTTTATCTTTGGAGAATTATCAATCGGGAACGTTATTCGAGGTCTGGAGTCAGAACAGGAATGACTGGTTTTATATGATTGATCCTTTTTATATTATTCAAGTTGTCTTATCCATTCTGCCGATGTTTCTTTTGGGGATGATTTTTGCAAGAAAGAAGTGGCTCCACGACATTGAGTTGAATTACAAAATTCTTTTTCATATATGGTGGGTAATGGGCTTACTATTCTTATTATTTAAATTGGCTCCTACATTAGCGGGGAATCCTTCATGGTCAACCTATATTAGAATCCAAATAGGTGGCTCAGCCTCAGCTATCTTTTATCTGTTAACGATTGTTTTACTATATAAGAAAAAAATGTTTCAAACTTTATTTAAGCCGTTAGCTAACATGGGGCGCTTATCATTAACCAATTATTTAAGCCAATCGGTTATCTGTTTTTTCCTTTTCTATTCGGTAGGTTTAGGATTCTATGGAAGGGTTACCCCCCTAGAGAGTGTTGCCTTTGCAGTAGTAATCTATCTCGTTCAACTTATTTTGAGTACAGTATGGCTCAAATGGTTCCAAATGGGTCCAGCGGAGTGGGTGCTTCGGTATGTAACATATAAAAGTAAGCCAAGATTTAGAAATGAAAAGGTCTCCTAAGGGGGCCTTTTTCTGACAGAATCTATGAATTTAACAACCAAAATCTACAATTTTTTTAGTATTTTCTTCAAAAATTACTAACAATATAGTGGAATAGGAAGATAATCCCGGTACATTTTTGGGTAATTAGATACCTAAATAGAATGCCAATAAACAATTGCGGGAAAAAGGAACTAACAACGGGTGATGGGCCAATAAAATGGTTAATTATACCAACTGAAGTCCTTTTCCCTTCTTTTGATTTACTAGATTTCATATTATTGGAAATGAAGGAAAAACATTTATGACTTTTGTATCTAAGATTTTAGCTGGGTTAGGCAGGATTCATCATGATTTTGATTGTTAAAAATAAGCGCGTAGTTCGATTTCTTTTGACATGGGGACAAGCTATGCTGTAACCAGATCAGATTCAACAAAATTGAACCACCTAGTTGAATCTCGATAAAGGCAAAACTGGTGAAAACCAGTGACGCAAAGCTACAGGGACTAAGGGCATTCGCCTATGTCAGCCAGTTACCGAAAGATTTAGGGTGAAGTATGTACGTATAACCCCCTTTCGGTAAAGGCAGGGTTATTTTTTTATGGGAAAGGAGGGAGAAAGATGCTTCTCTATGGGGAAGATCGTTCAATAGTTGTAAAGAAAGTTCGCACTGCATATGATTTTATTCATCGTTTAAAAGGCCTAATGCTTGATCGAGATCTCCCAGAAGATGAGGCTCTACATATTCGACCTTGCCGATCGGTTCATACCTGTTTCATGCGTTTTCCAATCGATGTGGTTTATGTGGATGACAACCTACGAATTATCGCGATCGAGGAACACATGGGACCTTTTAGGTTTGGGCGCTCACGGTCTGACGCAACTTCGGTCTTTGAATTCCAAGCTGGTATCGTTCAAAAAAAAGAACTTGCTGTTGGACAAACGTTACAATTCCAAAAATGAAAAGGGAGATGAAAGGAATGGAAATGTTGAAAAGATTGTTTGTTGAAGAAGAAGGTCAAGGAATGACTGAGTACGGTATCGTGTTGGGTGTTATTGCTGTTGCGGTTGTAGGGATTTTGGTTGCCCTTAGAGGACAGATTGTTACATTATTCCAAAACGCGCAAGACGCAATTTCAACAGCTGTATCAGGAGATAGTTCAACAACAACTACTCCGTGAACAGATTTAGCACCAGGTACGGACAGTGGAGCATTAATTACACCGGAGTATAACGAGTTTTAGTGCCTCATTTCCTTTGAAAAAGACCAACTCCTTCCAATGAAGCCTTACGTTTCCATCGACGTGAGGCTTTTTTTCAAAAAAAAGAAATACATATGTTCATATTCAGGAGGTGGAGTAATGATCATAGATTCGATCATTTTAATCATTTTACTAGTTTGTTTTATCACGGATATCAAAAGCAGAAAAATTTATAATGTGGTCTTACTTCCAGGTCTAATTTTATCTTTGGCCTCCAATGTTTACCTTGATGGTTGGCAAAGACTTGGATCAAGTTTACTAGGACTTCTTGTAGGAATGGCTATCTTATTCATCCCTTTTGCTATGGGTGGCATGGGGGCCGGAGATGTAAAGCTTCTTGGATTAATTGGAGCTTGGAAGGGAGTTTTCTTCGTTCTAACCACAGCCCTTTACATGGCATTGGTAGGAGGTCTCTTAGCTATCCTTGTAATATTGTTTCAAAAAGGAGCAAAAGAGAGATTGCGTGGGATCATGTACTTTTTTATTTTCTTATTTCAAGGAAAAATACGGACGGATTTTATAAAAACAAAGGTTTCTCAAATCACTTATCCATACGGAGTGGCTATTGTGATTGGTGCCATTTGTACCATTTATATCCCACTATAAAGGGAGGGAGAACGAATCTATGAGGCTTAAAAGAGATCAGTCAGGACAAGCGCTTGTAGAGATGGCTATTGTATTACCTGTTCTTCTTTTAATTTTGGCAGGAATGTTGGATCTTGGCAGGGTGATTTATACCTATACTGAAATGCACCAAGTTGCTCAAGAAACAGTAAGAGTAGCTGGGTTAGGAGGAACAGATCAAGAGGTTACTACTTTTGCCAAATCTCATGCTGAGGCTGATAATTTACAGGTCACGATTACTCCTGATGGATTGACCAGAAATTCGGGGGACTACGTAACGGTTAAACTGGATTTGCCTTTTTCACTAATGACTCCTATTATTTCACAATTATTCCCTTCCCCTTTCTCTATTACAACTGAATCAACGATAAGGGTGGAATAACATATGAAATGGATAAAAAAGGAAGATGGGAGCGCACTTGCCATTGTAGCTTTGGCTTTTATGCTTCTTTTAACGATTGCCGGTTTTGTTATTGACGGGTCACATTTATATATGGAAAAACGCAGCTTGCAAAAGATAGCTAATGCTGCTGCATTATCTGGAGCACAAGAGGTAACAGGTGATTTGCCAAAAGTAGATGCAATTGTGCATAAGATTTTAGAAGAACACGGGGAGCCTAATATTTTAGAAAGTCTGAAAAGCTTTCCAGATGACAGAGTTGAGGTGTTAGTTAAAAAAGAGGTACCAGTTATATTTTCTAAACTTTTCGGGATCGACACAGTTGCTATAAGGGCTGAAGCAATTGCTTCTTTAGGCGTTATGGGAAAAGCGGAGGGTGCAGCTCCGCTCGGAATTGATGATAGTGTTCCTCTCGAATTATATCGAGAGTACAAATTGAAAGTTGACCAAACAGATGTTAATACAGGAAACTTTGGAATTCTTGCCCTTGGTGGATCGGGAGCAGCAACCTATGAGGATAACTTAAGGTTTGGATATCAAGAGGAACTAGTAACCGGGGATATTTTAGAAACACAAACCGGAAATGTGGCCGGAAAAACGAGAACAGCTGTTGAAGAAAAATTGCTTCAGTGTCCTTATGTTCCAGGAGAAGAAATACCACGTGATTGTTCCCGAGTCCTACTGATTCCAACCTATGAACCTTTCCGAATAGATCAAAATCAGTTAAAAGAGGTCAAGATTACAGGTTTTGCTTACTTCTTGATCACAGCACCAATGGATCCCAAAGATACAAGCATTACAGGAATGTTTATAGAAAAAGCAGGAAAAGGATCATATGCACCTGATGCCTCAGGAAATGGTGCCTATGCAATACGACTGACGAGATAGGGGGGTGACAGATATGAAAGGGAAGTTGATGCTTTTTTTAGCATTACTACTAGGTGGAGTCACCACATACTTACTATATGAATATTTGCAAGACTACGAGGTTGCAACAGCTGGAGAATCAACCCTTGTCCAAGTAGTATCTGCAAATGGGGATATTGAAAAAGGGCAAAAAATTGTAGATGGGAACTTAAAACTGACCTCTGTAGCAGAAAATTCAGTTCATCCTAATAGTGTTCTTACAAAGGAAGAGATTATTGGAAAATATGCAACAGCAGACATGGTGGATGGAGAGATGTTTTTAAGTCACGATGCTCAGTCGGAAAAGGAAGAAGAGTTGTATGTTGCAAAGAAAATAACCGATGGCAAGCGTGCCGCTTCGATTGGTGTAAATTTTGTTCAGTCTGTTTCGAATTTGATAGAGCCAGAGAATTACGTGGATGTCATTTCCTCTAAGGTTGAAAAAGTGGGGGAAAAGGATGAGGTCAAATCTACGGTTCTATTAGAAAATGTTCGAGTATTGGCAGTTGGAAGAAGATTGATAGAGGTGGAAAAAGGAGAAGACTATGTGGAATATAGTGCGGTTACCTTAGAAATAACGAAAGAGGAATCTGTTCGTTTAATCAAAGCCTCACAAGAAGGAAGTATTCATCTTATTTTACATTCACAATTAATAGAAAAAGAGTGATCTCCTAGGAAGGGGAGGGTCTTTATGGAATCTCATGAAAGCACTAAAAAGAAAAAAAGAGGAGATTTAATAGTGGTTGCATCTGCAAAGGGCGGGGTTGGAAAGACCTTGCTAGCAGTTAATCTTGCAGCCGCTCTTTGCAAGAAAAATATGATGGTATCTTTAGTTGATGGTGATTTTCAATTTGGAGACATTAGCTTGTCTCTCGATTTACATACAACCTTTACTTTAAAAGATATAGTGGAGGATAAAACACTAGATTCTCAATCCGTTCTAAGTTATTTGAATCGTCATGAGTCGGGAATTCGCGTTCTAGCTGCACCAGACCGTCCAGAATACGCCGACTTAATCGTTCCAGATGTTATTACAGATGTTCTGACGTATTTGACCGATCATCACCAATTTACCATTGTGGATACTGGTGTAGGTTTTCATGAGAATAATTTAAATATGTTCGAGCTCGCTGATCAGATTCTTTGTATGACCAATCTTGAAATGTCTACATTGAAAAATACGAAACTGATGCTTGAGACCTTTGATATGCTAGGCCTAGCTCATAAAGTTACGTTAGTAATTAATCGTGCCACAATGGAAAGTGTAATCAAACCAACGGATGTGACAGACATTTTAGGAATTGATGATCCAATCTATATTCCGAACGACTTTCAAACCTCTACTCAATCATTAAACATCGGAGTTCCATTTGTTACAAATCAGCCGAAAACAGAAATTGCAAAAGCTTATTTCAAAATGGCAGAAAGACTTTATTCAAAAACTGATATGTCTCTTGCCTTTAAAAAAGAAGGGTTTAGAGAAAAGTTTAATCAAAAACAAGAACAGACAGAAGAAGAACCAACAAAAAAGGGTTCATCAGGGAAATCGTGGCTTCATCCCTTTGGAAGGAGAGGGAATGCATGAGTTTATTACAAAGAATTGAAGAGAAAAATAAAGAAAAGGGCATGGACGATCAGCCTATTGTTTTGCAACCGGAAGTGGAAGCTTCACCTGCTGAAAAGAAAGATTTACTTCAAGCCTTTCGCGAAACACAGCGTCCAAAATCTAAAACAACAAAAAGTGAAAAAAATAAACCATTATTGTCCAAGCATCAAGAATTGAAAAACATTTTACATAAACAGATTCTTCAAGATTTAAATGAAGTTGATATTGAAGAAATCATTCCAAAAATTGATGCGATGGCCATTGAAATTATGAAGGAA
Organism: Bacillaceae bacterium S4-13-56; assembly: GCA_040191315.1. NCBI lineage: Bacteria > Bacillati > Bacillota > Bacilli > Caryophanales > Bacillaceae > Bacillaceae bacterium S4-13-56. The sequence continues at coordinate 18,993 of JAWJLM010000002.1, forward strand.
AACGAAACCTTTCGGGGACAAGTGGATCGAAAAAAAGTTGTTAGTGAACTGATCAATGATTTGACTGGATTTGGACCAATCAACCCACTTCTTCTGGACCCGGATATATCTGAAGTTATGGTGAATGGTCCGAATCAAGTGTATGTGGAGAGAAATGGAAAAATAGAACTAACAGCCGTACAGTTTCGGGATAATGAACATGTCATGAATGTAATTGAAAAAATCGTAGCACCGATTGGAAGAAGAATCGATGAATCCTCTCCAATGGTTGACGCCCGTTTACCGGATGGATCTCGTGTGAATGCCATCATTCCGCCTTTAGCTTTAAATGGACCAACCGTTACTATACGAAAATTTTCTAAGGATCCTTTTACGATTGATGATTTGATACGTTTTGGGACCGTTACAAATGAAATGGCCATTTTCCTAGAAGCTTGTGTAAAGGCAAATTTAAATATTTTTGTTAGTGGAGGAACCGGCTCTGGAAAAACTACGACATTAAATGTGCTGTCTAACTTTATTCAAGAGGACCAACGTATTGTGACGATCGAGGATTCAGCAGAATTACAATTAGGTCAAGATCATGTCATTTCCCTTGAGTCAAGACCACCAAATATCGAGGGAAAAGGCGGAATACCAATCCGTGAGCTAGTAAGAAACTCCCTTCGTATGCGTCCTGATCGTATCGTCATTGGAGAGGTTCGTGGAGGGGAAGCACTTGATATGCTTCAAGCCATGAATACAGGTCACGATGGATCTCTAGCAACTGGGCACTCCAACTCCCCAAGAGATATGATATCTCGTTTAGAAACGATGGTCCTAATGTCAGGAATGGATTTACCTGTTCGAGCCATCCGAGAACAGATTGCTGGAGCTCTAGACCTCATTATTCAGCAGACACGCCTAAGGGATGGAACCCGAAGAATTGTTAATATTACGGAGGTTCAAGGATTAGAGGGAGATGTGATTGTTCTTCAGGATATTTTTGCGTTTAAACAGCAGGGAGTCGATGAGGAAGGACGTGTTATTGGAAAACTTCTTCCTACTGGTGTTCGTCCTAAATTTTATGAGAGATTACAAGCTTCAGGAATCACTATTCCGTCGAGTGTATTTATCCCAGAAGAGGAGTGGATGAGATAATGACTCCCTATTATATTGTGATTCTTGGCGGGTTTTCAGTCATCTTTTTCACTTTAGGTCTTATGCAGCTCATGTTTAATCGTAACAAACGACTTGAGAAACGAATGAAACATTTTCTTCAACATGAAGAAAAGTCTAAAGTAGATCCAAAAAAGTTAAAAGAAATGGTCGATTTTCGACTGGCTCGAAAGACGATTGCTGAAAAAGTTTTGACTCGGAAGAAGACGAACCAATTGGGGGACATGATTAAAAAATCAGGGATTCCAATTAAAGTAGAAGAGTATCTGTTTTTTCAATGGATAAGCATTGCTTTTTGCGGATTACTTCTCTATCTCATTACAGAACAAACTTTACTGGTAGCTCCTGGTGGAATGATTGGTTTTATCCTTCCTAAATGGTTCCTTAAACGGAAGCAGAAAAAGCGGATGAAGGAATTTAACGAGGGTCTTCCTGATATGCTTTCCACCATGATTGGATCTTTACGCGCGGGATTCAGTTTACCACAAAGCTTACAAACTGTCGTTGCGGAAGGGGAAGAGCCGATCAAATCAGAGATCGAACAAGTAGTTCGTGAAATGCAATATGGAAGTACTTTAGAAGATGCTCTTCATGGTCTGTATGAAAGAATGCCAAGTCAAGATTTAGAATTAATGATCCAAGCGATCATTATACAAAGGCAAGTTGGTGGGAATCTAGCCACTGTGTTAGATAAAATTGTGGATACCATCCGTGATCGAACTAAGATTCAAAGGCAAGTAGTAACATTAACAGCACAAGGCAGACTTTCTGGTCTTGTCATTGGACTTTTACCAGTAGTATTAGCCTTTATTCTATATTTAATTGAACCAGAATATATTGGTTCACTTTTTACCCATCCTATTGGTCAAATTCTAATAGGTGCGAGTGTGTTTTCTGCAACAATAGGGTTTATCCTCATCCGAAAAATCACAACGATTGAGGTGTAGCTATGGTTTTTGTAAGTTTTTTCTTAGCAATGGTTTGTCTCATTTATGGTTTATATACCTTGCGTGCCGAGAAAAGAATCAAGGTAAAAAAAAGATTAGCTCTTGTGATAGGGGAGCCTATCTCCTTTAAAGATAGGGAAGAGGAGATCCCGTTCTCTAAAAGATTATTACTTCCTGCGTGGAAGGCATGGAAACGGACATTCCGTAAAAGAATGCCCGGCGATAAAACCGATAAAATAGAACTACTCCTTTTGCAGGCAGGTAATCCACATGGGATGTCCCCGGTCGAGTATCGTCTATTGCAATTGTTACTCTATATCTTATTACCATTGGTATTCATTGGGTATGGGATGCTGCTCAGCCTTCCTATTGGTGGAGCTGTTTTCCTTGGACTCATTGGATTTGCCTTAGCAGGAGTTTTACCTAAATTTTATCTTCGTCAAAAAGCAAAAGCCCGGAATATAAAAGGCTTAAAAGAATTACCAGATGTATTAGACCTGTTAACAGTTAGTTTAGAGGCGGGTCTTGGTTTTGATTCAGCGTTGAGCCGTGTCGTAATGAAAAAACCAGGAGTCTTATCCTCTGAATTCCAACGATGTCTGGAAGAAATGCGGCTTGGAAAAACAAGAAGGGAAGCCTTAAGTGGTATAAAAGATAGGTTAACATTTGATGAAATCAAGGTATTAATTAGCCACATCCTTCAGGCTGAAAAACTAGGAATAGGAATGGTTCAGGTCTTACGAGTTCAATCTGTTGAAGTCAGGGAGCAACGAAAACAGCGTGCAGAAGAGACCGCAATGAAGGCTCCTATCAAAATGCTTTTTCCGCTGATTATTTTTATCTTCCCTAGCCTTTTCGTTGTTTTGCTAGGACCAGCAGTTATACAGTTTTTGGAAACTTTCCAATAAAAGATTTTTTCACCTGCCTGTCCTTCCTGTATAATTATAGGAAAACAAAGACGTGTATTTTTTATCCTTCATTGAAGAGTGCTGCGGTTTTAATGAAGGGGGGCAAACAAAATTATAGTAGCCATTCTTTCTGCAATCATTGTTTTGGTATTGACTATATGGTTTGTTGGAGATTTCTTTTCGAAAAAAACTTCTGTAAGTCATGCGTCTTATTATGGATGGCCCATTACTATTCTTGAGTTCATCATGGAAGTAATAGTTTTGTTTACTAAAGGGCTTAGTATGGTATCTCCTTTTACTATCATTTGGGGAGAGTTACTCTAATTAGGAAGGATCTATGTATCTGCTTTTGTTGGAATGTACTATGTAAGGGACATTGGGCTATCACCATTTCAACTCAAAAACTGGAGAGAGCATTTGCGAGCAAAGCTTATTTTTATCGTTATTTTCAGTTCTGCTTTTTTCTTATATTCTTTTTGCGGTAACAGATCCTAAGTTATCCGCGACCATTCGAAGGGTTGTTGATATGGATCCCAATATCGTGGTGGATATTACCCCGACTTTTATTTCATGGGTCATTGTAATAGAAGGAGCTATCATTGAAGAAATTACATACAGACTCGGCATTCAAAACTTTTTCGCTAGTAAATTTAAATTCTTTCGAAATAATTATTGGGGAGCTATTATTATCTCTTCATTACTATGGACGTTCGCACATGCCAATACTATAGATCCAGAATGGATAAAGTTTGCTCAAATTTTTCCTCTTGGATTGGCCTTGGGTTATGCTTTTAGAAAATATGGGATTGAAGTTTGTATCCTTGTGCACGCATTATTCAATGCATTAATGCTTATGTTTGGCCCTGGGCTATGAAGGGGTATTAGGTGTTAAGAATTTCATTAGTGGAACAAAAATGCCATAAGCGACTTAATGTTTATTCAGTGAAATTCCATCTTGTTTGGTTGTTTTAGTGCTTTTTGATCCCTTTAGGTGCTACTATCAGTCATTGGGTGATGAATTTTGACTTAAGGTGATGATTTCAAAAGTCTATGTGCTAAAAAACTAGTTTTAAGTGACAGTTTTTTTATTCATAGTGACGGTTTTATGGTTTGTGTGCGAATCATTTCACTTGGGAGTAATTATCTTTGTTTGAGTGCCATACTTTCCCTTTCTATGTGACAATATAGAGATTTTCAGTGACGATTTTCTTCCATTTAAGCAAGTTAGGTGCAACTTTTCTTGGTTGCGTGCCAAAATTTTCATTCACCGCACATAGATAGGTGCCAAGTCTTTCAAATTGAAAAAGATGATTCCTCGAGGAGGAGGAATCATCTTTGCGTTACACTTCCAAAACTTCTCTTATTCTATCTAATGCCCAATCAAGATCCTCTTTTTCGATGATAAGCGGTGGCGCAAATCGGATCACATTTTCATGGGTTTCTTTACATAGTAATCCTTTTTCTTTTAGTTCTTCACAGTAGCCGCGGGCAGGTTCTGTGAGTTCTACTCCTATAAATAATCCACGCCCTCGGACCTCTTTAATTTTAGGATTATGAATCTTTTTTAGTTCGTCTAGCATATAATTCCCAAGTTCAAGGGAGCGTTCAGCTAGATTCTCTTCCTCAATAACTTCTAAGGAAGCGATAGAAACAGCACAAGCTAATGGATTTCCTCCAAAAGTTGAACCGTGAGAACCCGGGTTAAAGACGCCAAGGATTTTCTGATTTGCAACCACGCATGAGATTGGGAAAACTCCCCCTCCAAGAGCTTTGCCGAGGATCAGAATATCAGGGTCAACATCTTCCCACTCGCAAGCAAACATTTTTCCACTACGCGCTAAACCTGCTTGAATCTCATCAGCAATAAAGAGAACATTATTCTCTTTACATAATTCACTTGCTTCTTTCAAAAATCCTTCGGGAGGGATGACAATACCTGCTTCCCCTTGAATAGGCTCGATAAGAAATGCAGCAGTATTCTTTGTGATAGCATTCTTTAAAGCCTCTATGTCTCCATAAGGTATTAATTTAATTCCAGGGAGCATTGGTCCGAATCCGCGTTTATATTCAGGGTCTGAGGAAAGGGATACAGCCGTCATAGTTCTTCCATGGAAGTTCCCAGTACAAGCAATGATTTCTGCTTGATCTTCTTCGACACCCTTAATATCATATGACCAGCGACGGGCAGCTTTTATTGCTGTTTCAACAGCCTCGGCTCCCGTATTCATTGGTAGGGCCATATCCTTATTTGTAAGCTTACAAATCTTTTCAAACCAAGGCCCAAGCTGATCATTATGGAAAGCCCTAGATGTTAAGGTTACACGTTCTGCCTGTTTCTTAAGAGCGTCAATAATTTTGGGATGCCGATGACCTTGGTTTACAGCTGAATAGGCACTGAGCATATCCATATAACGGTTGCCCTCTGGATTTTCAACCCAAACTCCTTCTGCTTTAGAGATAACAATGGGTAGTGGATGATAGTTTTTAGCTCCAAATTGCTGAGTTTGTTCAATGATTTCTTGACTTGATCGTGCCATTTAATCCCTCCTAATGGTATAGTCTTTTCCCATTATAACAGGTTTTTCGCGTTTTTTCCTTGGTAGATGGGAATGTACAAAACTTTCTTTCCATACGTACAGTTATGGCATTCGCTACCAAGGCTTACTAATGTAATTTTTTTCCAAAAAGGCTTCGAGGGATAGAAAAAATTCATATTTTCTATGTTCCATGCTATGATAGGGTAGAAGCTCTATATTGGACAATATAAAGGAGGATACATAAATGATCGAAGGAATGATCCACTCCCATGTTGGTGGATGGTCACTAGCTATTGTGCTTATACTTCTAGCCGTCATTTTCTTGAAGACAGGCCAAAAGAAAGTCTCCAAAATTCTTCACATGATTTTACGTCTCGTGTATGTAATCATCATTATTTCAGGAGGCTATTTATATAGCTTATACTTCCAAGGTGCAGGAAATCTTGGCGAAGCTACTGTAAAAGCTTTAGCTGGTTTATGGGTAATTTTTTCTATGGAAATGATTCTTGTCAAAATGGGAAAAGACAAGCCTACATTAAGCTACTGGATCCAATTGATTATTGCTTTAGCTATTACGTTAGTTTTAGGATTTGGTCGTTTAGAACTTGGTTTTTTACCTTAATTAATGGGAAGCACTACCTTTATTGGTAGTGCTTTTCTTATACTATCAAAATTTACAGTTTTAGTTGGTGTGAGTTCACATCATGTATGTTTTTTATTAGCAAAACTCGTCCCTACATATTTTGTCATGTTCAATTATATACATATAGTTATAAGGTTTTACTATATCCTAAATTTGTGGAACCTTTATGTGGAAAAACACATAAACATGATTAGGTATTAGGAAAGGATGAATCACATGTGTGGAATTAGTGGTTGGGCTGATTTTCAAAAAGACCTTACATCCCAGAGGGACACCGTAGAGAAAATGGCGAAACAGCTTGAACTACGTGGACCTGATGAAGCCAATACTTGGGTCAGCCCGCGTGCAGCTTTTGGTCACCAACGATTAATTGTTGTCGATCCAACTGGTGGTGGTCAACCCATGCAGAGAGTACATGATGGACATCAATATGTCCTTTGTTACAATGGAGAATTATATAATACAGAAGATTTGAGAAGAGAACTGGTTCAACATGGATGGAGCTTTCAATCCCATTCTGATACAGAGGTTTTACTCACTAGTTATATGGAATGGAAGGAAGATTGTGTCCATAAACTGAATGGTATTTTTGCTTTTGCCATTTGGGATGAGAAGGCACAAGAGTTGTTTGTAGCAAGAGACCGCTTAGGGGTAAAACCATTGTTCTACCATTATGAAAACGGTAGTTTATTATTTGCTTCTGAAATAAAGGCTTTACTTGCTCATCCGAAACTTAAACCTGTGGTCAATGAAGAAGGGCTTAGTGAAATTCTTGCTTTAGGACCTTCAAGAACCCCTGGGCATGGTGTTTTTAAAGATATCCATGAGCTTCGTCCGGGACATATAGGGACATTGAATGCCAATGGATGGAGAGTCAATCGATACTGGAATGTAGAAAGCAAGGAGCATACAGAATCCCTAGAGGAAACCGCTGACCATATTCGTTTTCTATTAAAGGATTCCATTGAACGCCAGCTTATATCTGATGTTCCGATTGGCACCTTCTTATCAGGTGGCGTTGACTCTAGCGCGATTACTGCAATTGCAGCTGAAAAATTAAAAAAAGAGTCAGGTGCTACATTGCCAACCTTTTCTATTGATTTTGAGGAAAATGAAAAATATTTTAAAAAGAGTAAGTTCCAGCCCAACAGCGATGTAGAATTTATCATTAAAATGACAGAAGAGCATGGAACGAATCATTTTTCTGCAGTAATGGATAACGAAGTCTTGGCTGATTTGCTCAAAGAAGCAACGGAGTTAAGAGATTTACCGGGAATGGCCGATGTTGATTCTTCCTTACTCTGGTTTTGCCGAGAAATTAAAAAAGAAGTTACTGTAGCCTTGTCAGGTGAATGTGCTGATGAAATTTTTGGTGGTTACCCATGGTTTTATCGTCCCGAGGAATTGGAGAGAGAAGGATTTCCATGGATTCGTTCTTCAGAAGTTCGTTATGGTTTACTAAATAAAGAAATGCGAGATAAACTAGATTTAAATAGTTATATGCTTCAGCGATATTATGAAACGGTAAAAGAAACCCCTACCTTTGATGGGGATTCAAAGGAAGAAGCGCAACGAAGAGAAATGTTCTATCTGAATATGAATTGGTTTATGACCAATTTGCTAGATCGCAAGGACCGTATGAGTATGGGTGCAAGTCTGGAGGTTCGTGTTCCTTTTAGTGATCATAGACTTGTAGAATATGTGTGGAATGTACCGTGGGAAATGAAGCGTTATAGGGATCAAGAAAAAGGGATTTTGCGAAAAGCCTTGGAAGGTATTCTTCCTCATGAGGTTTTATACCGCAAAAAGGCTCCTTATCCCAAAACTCATCACCCAGCTTATACAAAAGCAGTGGTTAAGTGGATGGATGAAATTTTGGAGGATCCCAACTCACGTTTATTTGATATTTTTGATGGAAAACAAATAGAGGAACTTGTTAGAAGTGAAGGGAAATCCATCCAAACTCCTTGGTATGGTCAACTAATGACTGGTCCTCAGCTTTTGGCTCATTTAGGTCAAATCGACCATTGGTTACGAAAATATAAGGTGGAGATTGATATATAAATAGGGAACCCCAGGCTAGATAAAGCCTGGGGTTTTTGGTTAATTAGCTCTAATGGGGTTGTTTGGTGCGCGTTGACGCTAATTTTTGAGCATTGATGACCTATAAGTTTAATTGTTGCGCACAGTTTCTTAAAACCTGCGCATTAACTCAAGAAAGTTGCACATAAAACTCTTGAAGGTTGCGCATATACTCAACAATTCACGCGTTGTCTCATGGGAGTGAGCATAGCAACAGTATATTGAGCATAGTGCTGAAAAACCCGAGCATAAAACATTAAATTTTGAGCATACCTCAAGTGATATCTGCGCATAAACTTTGTTTTGGGCGCATTGAGTCTTACATTTGAGCCCATAGATTAAAAGTTGAGCATACAACATCCAAAGGTCGATCATGTTCATCAAAATCAATAAAAGGATGGTTAATTAAACACTAGTTCAACCCTAGGTACAATTTAAAATTAACCAAACTTTTTCAATAGAAAGTTACACTATCAGGTCGTCTGTTTAGAAACAAAGGCCATTGTAACCCACTTTCTTCCTTTCCAACGATACAACATGATGATTCCTCTTAACCATTCATCAGCTATGAACCCAATCCATACTCCGACCAATCCCCAGCCGAGATAGAGTCCGAAAAACCAAGCAAAAGTAACACTAATTCCCCACATGGATAGGATGCCCATATACACAGGGAAACGAACATCCCCCGCTGCCCTTAATGAATTAATCACTACAAGATTAAAGGCACGGCCAGGTTCTAAAATAACAGTTAATAATAAAAGAGTTGCCCCTTCTGCAATAATCGTCTCGTTATTAGTGAAAATCCCTAAAAGGGGTTGGGCAAAATACAGTACAATACCAGCCATACCTATTGAAATAAAAATAGACAGAATCAGGCTTCGGATACATCGTTTGTATGCATCCTCAATTTCGCCTGCTCCAATCATATGACCGATCAAGATTTGATTTCCTTGGCCAATAGCGATAGCCGCAAGAAAGATAAACATCATAATGTTTTGGGTATACACTTTCGTTGTTATAGCTACTGTTCCCATTTGGGCAATGAAATAGGTGATGAGCATCTGACTCGCATTATATGAAAGATGTTCACCTGCCGATGGTATTCCTATTTGCAATAAGCTTTTGACGTGTGCTTTTTGATAAGATAAAAAGGACCGAATAGGAAGAGAGCCTTCACTACGTTTCAGTAAAAGGAATAACAAAACAAGAAACCCTATGAATCTACTAATAGAAGTTGAGTATGCTACCCCCACTACTCCAAAAACAGGGAATCCAAAGGGACCAAAGATTACAAAATAGTTTCCAATTACATTTAGGATATTCATCCCAATAGTGACATACATCGTATCCTTGGTATATCCATAACTCTTTAATATTGCACCCACTGTCATAATCATGGCTTGAACAAAGATCAGACCACCTACGACGGTCATATAAACGCTAGCTTCACCCATTAGTTCTTTTGGAAGATCCATGATTCCTAGGATTTGTTCTGAGAAAACAAAGAGCCCTATACTTAAAGCAAGTGAAAACCATAAATTCAACCCAAGAGAGGTCATCGCAATTGTTCCAGCTTCTTTCTCCCGGTCTGCCCCTAAGTTCTGGGCAACAAGAATAGCCGCCCCTGTGGCCACAAAACCAAACATAACTATAATGACGGATAAAATTTGGTTGGAAACTCCCACTGCAGCTACTGCATTATCCGAATACTGACTGAGCATTAAGGTATCGGCATTCCCCATAAGCATATGGAGAAGAACTTCTACAAATATGGGCCATGTTAACGTAAATAGGGTTAGTTTTTTCTTTTGGTGTTGTTGGTCCATAGTTAACCTCCTTGTAACATTTCCGAAAAAACAATAAAACATAGTGTACCTTGTGTTATGTATAATAGAAAGAGAGGATTCCGAAAACATTTATACAATTCCGACTTGAAAGGAGGTCTGAAAATGGTTTCTTTTGTTTCTTTCGCTTCTCCTCCGCTTCCCATTTTTATAAAGGCGGGCAGAGCAACCTATCGTCCTGGCATGATGCATTTCTGCAGGACTTTTTCGATATTTGATTTTTTGTATGTACATAAAGGAGCTCTCCATATGACCGAGAATAACCAGTCTCATACGATTCATGAGGGGGAATATTTGTTTCTTGTTCCAGGCTTTGAGCATTATGGTCACAAAGGGTGCGAAGAGGAAACAATTTACACTTGGATTCATTTTGCAACGAATGCGCCTATTCAATTGTTGGAAAAGTCAACTATGGTATGGTCTGAGATTCTTCAAAAGGAATCAACCTTTTTAGAACCAGGAGAATATCGATGGATTCTTCCTAGAAAGAAAAAAGTGGAACATCGACTACTGTTGGAAAGGATTTTGGATCAACTTTTATATGCTCATCAAAGTACTCATCCATTAGAACGAATAGAAGAACAGCCAATTTTTCAGCAGGTTCTGGTCCACATTCAAAAGGAAGGATTTGATGCGCCGACATCATCTGAAAACATAGCTCAGCAGGCTATTCAATATATAGAAAAACATTATCAAGAAGAGTTCCGTATTCAAGAAATGGCTCAGGAACTGCATTTCCATCCGGATTATGTTGCTAGGGTTATGAAGCAAACGACCGGACTTTCTCCCGTTGAGTACGCGAATCAATTTAGAATTACAAAAGCAAAGCATCTTTTGGTAAATACAGATTTAAAAGTAGCTGCTATTTCTCACGATGTTGGTATTAAAGAACAAACCTATTTTTCGAGGTTATTTAAAAAATACGAAGGTGTTACTCCGATAGAGTACAGGGAACTCATGAAGAGAAACTAATAGGCGTGGGCCAAAATAGAAAAAAGATGATTCCTCATTGGAATCATCTTTCCTAGATTAACTTTTTGATCCTAAAGTTCTACAACTACAAATCCGTAGGGACTAAGGGTAAGTTGTTGTTGTAAATCTACTTGGTCATTACCTAAAAGGGTTTTACCTGAACCTAAAGATAATGAACTTAGATCCATCATTTGTTCATGGTCATTTCGATTCAGAATAAATAGAAGCCTTTGGGATCCAGATGTTTTTTCGTATACAACTACATTCGTATCATCATTGGTATACAAAAATTTAAAGGTGCTGTTATTTCCAAAAGCAGGAACATCTTTCCGTAATTTTAATAATTTTTGAAGATAATTGAATAATTCTCTGTCTTGGTCCTTTTCTTCCCAAACCATACATTTGCGGCAACCCGGGTCTTGTCCACCAGCCATTCCAATTTCATCTCCGTAATAAATACAAGGCGTCCCAGTAAAGGAAAGTTGGAATAAATAAAGAAGTTTCACTCGATCTTTGTTGCCATCTGCAAGTGTGAGAACACGTGGTGTGTCATGACTGTCTAACAAATTAAAAGCGACTTCGTTCACGTTTTCAGGATAAGCGTGAATCACTCTGGTAATGGTATTCGCAAATTGGGAAGCAGACATGGCTTCTTTTGCGAAAAATTCAATAGCTCCATGGGTAAATGGGTAATTCATAACCGCATCAAACTGATCTCCCTGAAGCCAAGGCATGGAGTCATGCCAAATCTCCCCTAAAATATAGGCGTCCGGTTTTGCCTCTCTAACAACTCGGCGAAAATCTCTCCAAAAAGAATGATCAATTTCGTTTGCAACGTCTAGACGCCATCCATCAATATCAAATTCTTCAATCCAATAACGCGCGACATCTAACAGATAATCTCTTACTTCAGGATTCTCTGTGTTCAGCTTAGGCATGGAAGCAACAAAACCAAAGGTATCGTAATTTGGCTTCGGCTCAGTTTGGATCGGAAACTCCCTTAAATGAAACCAATGTCTATACTCAGACTTTTCTTGTTTTTTAAGAACATCTTGAAATTGAGGGAAATAATAGCCACTGTGATTAAAAACAGCGTCCAACATAACTTTAATGCCTCGCGCATGACATTCTGAAACTAATTTTTTAAAAGTATGCTTATCCCCAAATTGTGGGTCAATTTCCATATAGTCAATAGTGTCATATTTATGGTTTGAATAAGCTTTGAATATCGGGGTGAAATAAATTCCATTGACACCCAAATCCACCAAATGGTCCAGGTGATTCATAACACCTTGGAAGTCCCCACCAAAGAAATTGGTAGGAGTTGGTTCTTCGCTTCCCCAGGCAAGTGTTCCTTCAGGATCGTTGGGTCTGTCCCCGTTGGCAAATCGTTCAGGAAAAATTTGATACCAAACAGTATCCTTTACCCAATCAGGTGCATCAAACACATCAATTTCGTTTAAGAATGGGAAAGAAAAGTAATAAGCAGGATCCTCTATGAGCTGATCAAAAAACCCTCTTTCTGTATAGACGGTAGTTTCTGTTTGATCAGCAATGACGAAACCATATCGGAGTCTTCGAAATGGTGGTTCATAGGCAGCAAACCAATAATCAAATAAGTCATCTGACCCACTCTTCACCATGGGTTGTGTATGATATACCCATTTATCGTTTTCCCATTCATACTGATCACCTGTAATTAAATCTACTTTTTGGACGTCATTTTTTTTAGTTTGGAGACGGATATGAATGGTTTTTTTGTCGTAACTGTAGGCAAAATTATTTTTAGGACGGTGGTATATACCTTCTTTTAACATGTTTAACATCCCTTCTTCTTTTTATGGTCAAGTTTGTGCAATCGATTGCTCATATAGGTACAAAACGCAACTTTATTTGGTTTTAGACTAGTTTATTCTTTGTTAAAAGTCAATGGTTTAAAAGGATTACATGAAAAGTGCTTTAAATTGAGGGAATGGCCCTAAAAAATTATTTAAAAAAAAGGTTGTCAAATTTAAAAAACCATGGCATAATTTGAATTGTAATCAAACAGTGCAATCGCTTTCACAAACGGCAGAGCGATTTTTAATTGTTCAGTTTGTGCAAACGTTTGTGCAAAATAAAAATTCCTATATGGAGGGGTCGTTAATGAAAAAAGCGTTACTAGTACTATTTAGTTTAATGCTTGTTGCTGTGCTGGCTGCATGTGGACCAGACCGTGAAGAAGACACTAATAACGGTAATGACAATGCAGCAACTGAGAATGAAGGAACTAATGAGGGGAATAACGAAGCAACTTCAGATATGCCTGAGAAACCAGAATCACTTACTATCTGGATGAATGATGAAGAAGATCAAATAGAAGCTATTGAGGCTTCTGCTTCTAGATTCACAGAAGAAACTGGAATTGAAGTGAATGTTGAAGGTGTAACAATGCTTGATCAAGTAGAGAAACTTGATCTTGATGGACCAAGTGGAAATGGGCCTGATATTTTCTTCCAACCACATGACCGTATTGGTGACCTTGTTATCCGCGGACTTGCAGAAGTAGTTGATCTTGGAGACAGTGCCGGTGATTACACAGATACGGCTATCCAAGCTGTTACTTATGAAGGAGATACATGGGGAGTTCCTGCTGTAGTAGAAACTTATACTTTATACTACAATAAAGATATTATTGGAGATCAAGTTCCAACTACTATGGAAGAACTTGAAACAATTATGAAAGATTATACAAATACTGCAAATGATGAGTACGGTATGTTAGCAGAAGCAAATAACTTCTACTTTATGTATCCATACTTTGCTGGATATGGCGGCTATGTATTTGCTAATGATAATGGAACTTATGATCCATCTGACATCGGGTTGAATAATGAGGGCGCTGCAAAAGGTGGAGAATTAATTCAATCCTGGTTTACGAATGGATATATGCCTAAAGAAATAACTGCAGATATCTTAAATGGTCTATTTAAAGATGGTAAAGTTGCAACAGTTATTAATGGACCTTGGATGATGGGTGAATATAAAGAAGCTCTTGGTGACAGTCTGGGTGCTGTAGCTCTTCCATTACTTGAAAATGGTGAGCATCCAAAATCTTTCGTAGGTGTGAAGACATTCATGCTTTCCTACTACTCTGAAAATAAAGAGTGGGCTACTGAATTAATGAAATATTTAACTAACACTGAAGAAGCCATTAACTACTTTACAACTGCTGGTGAATTACCTGCACGTAATGATTCTTTAGAAGACCCAGCTATTACAGGGGATCCAATTGTGGCTGCTTTCTTAGAGCAAGCTTCTTATGGTGAGCCAATGCCTGGTATTCCTCAAATGCAACAAGTTTGGGACCCAGCTAATGCTGCGCTTCAATTCATCGCTAACGGTGATGATCCAAAAGAAGTGTTAGACGAAGCTGTACAAATTATTCAGGATAATATTGCTGCTGCAAGCGGACAATAAAAAGGAGAAGGTGGATAGGAGTTGTCCTATCCACCTTATTCTTACAAGGGAGGATTAAAGATGGCTAGTCCACGACAAAAAAACATAAGAAAACATAATCCAACTGTAGCACTCGTATTGTCAATTCTTTTTGCTGGCCTTGGTCAATTGTACAACCGTAGATTTGTTAAAGGGTTACTTTTTTTAGTTATTGAAGCCGCCTTTATTATCACTATGTATGATTTCTTAAATATTGGTTTATGGGGAATTGTCACCCTTGGTACGATTCCGAGAGTTGACCATTCCATTATTTTGTTAATTCAAGGGATTATTGCTGTTTTAGTTTTAGCTTTTGCCATTGCTTTGTATATTTTCAATGTAGTTGATGCGAGAAAGGATGCAATTAAGCTTGCCAAGGGGGAGAAGCTTCCATCCTTAGTGCAAGAAATGAAAAACACATATGACAAGGGTTTCCCTTATATGCTTATTCTTCCAGGATTTATCATGCTTGTATTTGTAGTTATTTTGCCTTTACTATTCATGATTTCTTTAGCCTTTACAAACTACAATCTTTATAATTCACCACCTCGTAACCTTTTGGATTGGGTAGGTTTCGCTAACTTCGGAAAATTACTTGAAGCAGGGATCTGGAAAGATACGTTCTTTAGTGTATTTACATGGACGGTTGTTTGGACTGTAGTGGCAACTACACTGCAAATTGCATTAGGCCTCTTCCTTGCTTTATTAGTTAATGATAAACGTATTAAATTTAAACGTACTATTCGGACAGTGCTTATCCTGCCTTGGGCTGTACCAGCTTTTGTATCTATCCTAATCTTCTCGGCATTATTTAATGGAGAATTTGGCGCCATTAACCGAGAGATTTTAGGACCACTGGGAATGGCAGTTCCATGGATGTTAGACCCGTTCTGGTCTAAGATTGCACTTATATTAATCCAAACATGGCTTGGGTTCCCATTCGTTTTTGCCCTATTCACAGGGGTACTTCAAAGTATTCCTACTGATATGTATGAGGCAGCAGACGTAGATGGGGCAACCCGAATGCAAAAATTCAGGAATATTACATTCCCGTTTGTCCTGTTTTCAACTGCGCCATTGTTAATCATGCAGTATGCAGGCAATTTTAATAACTTTAATATTATCTACCTCTTCAATGAAGGTGGACCTGCAGTTCGTGGACAAAACGCAGGAGGTACCGATATTTTAATTTCTTGGGTTTATAAGCTTACCTTTGATACAAACAACTATAATATGGCAGCAGCTATTACCATTATTATGGGATTAATTGTATCTATCTTTGCCTTCTTCCAATTTAGAAGAACGGCATCCTTTAAAGAGGAGGGACAAATCTAATGAGTGCAAAAATGAAGTCAAAAATTGAAGTTACCCTCATTTATCTCTTTTTTTTATTTATGGCTGTCATCATTTTTTATCCACTATTATGGACAGTTGGAATTTCTTTAAATCCAGGAACAAACATGTATACGACAAAAATGATTCCTGACAATTGGTCACTTGAACATTATAAGTGGTTATTTACAGATCCAAATAGTGATTATTTGATTTGGTATAAAAATAGTCTGTATGTAGCCATTGTGAACTCAGCAGTTTCAGTATTTTTAACAGCTTTAATTGCTTATGCCTTCTCTCGTTATCAATTTGTTGGAAGAAAGTATGGCTTGTATGCCTTTTTGCTTTTGCAAATGTTCCCAGCTTTAATGGGAATGGTAGCTTTGTATATTCTCCTGAACATCATGGGATTACTAGATAGCTTATATGGCCTAATGCTAATTTACATTGGAGGTCAAATTCCATTTAATGCATGGCTTGTTAAAGGATATTTTGACACGATTCCTCGAGAATTGGATGAAGCAGCGCGTATTGATGGAGCAGGACATTTTAAAGTTTTCTTTAGCATTATGCTACCGTTAGCAAAACCAATCTTAGCGGTTGTTGCCCTATTCAATTTTATGGCTCCATTTATGGATTTCTTGCTCCCAAGAATTGTGTTGAGTAGTAAAGAAAACTACACGTTAGCCTTAGGGTTGTTCAACTTTATCAATCAGCAGTTTTCTACAAACTTCACAAGGTTTGCTGCTGGTGCTATATTAATAGCTGTACCTATCGCTTTAGTATTCCTTTTACTACAACGCTATTTAATTTCAGGATTAACATCTGGAGCGACAAAGGGGTAAATTTGATTGTATAGGAGTATGTTTTATGAAAAAAAAGCTATTTGTTCTTGGTTTCATATTTACACTTCTCATACCAGCTATCAGTGTATATGGTGAAGAGGGGCACGATTGGGAAGACGAACGTATTTATTTCATTATGGTGGATCGATTTATGAATGGAACGTCGGATAATGATTTTGATATTGACCCTAATGACCCTCGCGCTTATCACGGGGGGGATCTTGAAGGTATCATTCAAAAACTTGATTACATTAAAGGTATGGGTTTTACAACGATATGGTTAACTCCCATTATGGATAATATGGAAGGTGGATACCACGGCTATTGGATTAAAGATTTTAAAAACGTCGATGAACACTTTGGGACACTAGAGGATGCTAAACGTCTTGTTGATGAGGCTCATAAAAGAGATATAAAAGTTATATTTGATTTTGTCGTGAATCACACAGGATACAATCATCCTTGGTTACAAGACCCAACGAAAGAAGATTGGTTTCATCCAGAAAAAAAGATGATGGGCGAAAATCAAGAAGTACTGGAAACTGCATGGTTAGCTGGTTTACCTGATTTAAATACGGAAAATCCAGAAGTTCGAGAGTACCTATTTGACTCCGCTCGTTTTTGGATTGAGGAAACAGGTGTAGACGGATTTCGCTTAGATACTGTGAAGCATGTACCAAGGGATTTTTGGGAACAATTTTCCGCTTTTGTAAAGAACATTGAAGAAGATTTCTTTTTACTTGGAGAAGTTTGGAATAGTGATCCAAGGTATATTGCTGACTATGAAAATACTGGGATTGACACTTTTGTTGACTATCCACTCTATGAAGCTGCAACAAATTCCTTTAAAAAGGTCGATCAAAACCTTAGTGAGCTAATGTCCGTTTGGAATCGAAATAAAACATTTTATGAGCGTCCATATTTATTAGGTAAATTTTTAGATAATCATGATAATCCGAGATTTACGACTCTTGCTTTATCGGAGCAACAGAGACCTGAAGCAAGATGGAAATTGGCGCTATCTTACTTTTATACAACTCCCGGGATCCCTATCATCTATCAAGGATCAGAGGTTCCAATGGAAGGTGGAAATGACCCCGATAACCGTCAAATGATGGATTTTAATAGTGGAGATGGAGTACTCGAGAAACATTTGCAACGACTCTCAACGATTAGAGATCAACACCCTGCTTTAGTTAATGGAACAATGGAAGAGATTGAAGCAGGGGATGGATTTTTGGTCTTTAAGAGAGAAAACGATGAAGAGACCCTGTACGTTGCGATTAATAATAGTACAAGTGAAAAAAGTGCAGAAATTTCAGATTTGGAAGAGGGGTATCAGCTAAGAGGACTCCTAAATGATGATCTGGTAAGAATGAATGATGATAATCTATACAAAATCGGGGTAGGTCCTGAATCTGTAGAAATATTTAAAATAGAAGAGGATCAAGGTGTGAATCTCTTGTTTGTATTCTCTATAGGTGCTGTCATTCTTTTATTTATCGGGTTTGTTTTTGTGACATCTCGAAAAAACAAAACCAACTAGAGCTTACCATAGAAAGAGGGGGATGCGTATGCTAGAAGAGACTAGTTTTGCGATCCATCCAGGAGCAAAGAAAAAATTAGGAAAAACATCTTACCATGACATTGGGTCATTGATTAAGTTCCATCATTCAAAAGATAAGATGTCTTTTGTTTGTCAACATGGATGGGTCGATGTTTCTTTTTACCGCGAGGATATTGTTAGGGTCATTATGAACCCGAAACAAATGCCGGATCACAAGACAACAAAGGCTGTTATTGGGAATCCAAAACATGTCCAAGTCCAAGTAAAAGAAACGGATGAAAACATTTTATTATCAAGCGATATGCTACAAGTTGAAATTCAAAAAAATCCATTTCGGGTTGGATTTTACGATAAGGACGGTCGCGCCCTTGTTTATGAAGACGACCGAGGTATGGGGTTTAATGAGTCCGGGGAAGTTATCGGGTACAAAGTAATGGAAGAACAAGATCATTTTTACGGATTTGGAGAAAAAGCGGGCTTCTTAGAAAAGCGAGGCGAATCCTATAAAATGTGGAATACAGATGTTTATGCGCCCCATAATCCTGAAACAGATCCTCTCTATGAGTCAATCCCCTATTTTATGACTCTTAGAGAAGGGAAGGCACATGGCTTATATTTTAATAACACCTTTAAAACATCTTTTGACATGAAGTCTGAGGAAGATCACTATTCTTTTTCTGCAGAGGGCGGGCAGCTCGATTATTTTCTTTTTGCAGGTCCTACACCAAAAGATGTTATTGAACAGTACACTTATTTAACAGGGCGGATGCCTATCCCACCGAAATGGGCATTAGGCTATCATCAATCACGATACAGCTATGAAACGGAACAAGAGGTCCGAGAATTAGCGAATACTTTTAAAGAAAAAAAGATCCCAGTTGATGTCATTTATCTGGATATTCATTATATGAATGAATACCGAGTCTTTACTTTTGATTCTGAGAGATTCCCTTCACCAAAACAAATGGTGCAAGATTTAAAAGAAGCTGGGATTCGGATTGTTCCAATCGTGGACCCAGGAGTTAAGAAAGAACCTGAATATCTGACGTACCAGGAAGGTGTCTTGCAGGATATGTTCTGTAAGTACCTTGAGGGAGATCTCTATTTTGGTGAAGTTTGGCCAGGAATAAGTGCATTTCCTGATTTTACGGACGAGAAAGTCAGAGAGTGGTGGGGTAAAAATCACAAGTTTTATTCCGACCTTGGAATAGAAGGTATCTGGAACGATATGAATGAACCTGCCGTCTTTAACGAGTCAAAAACCATGGATTTGTCAGTTGTCCACCGAAATGATGGTGACCCAAAGACTCATAGAGAACTTCACAATTTATATGGATTTTTAATGGGAGAAGCAACTTATGGAGGGATGAAAAAACTTCTACAAGGTAAGCGTCCTTTTCTGCTAACGCGTGCTGGCTTTTCAGGGATTCAACGATACGCTGCTGTCTGGACAGGAGATAATCGGAGCTTTTGGGAACATTTGCAGATGTCACTGCCAATGTGTATGAATTTAGGGTTATCGGGTGTTGCATTTACAGGACCAGACGTGGGGGGATTTGCACACGATACAAATGCTGAGTTGTTGACTCGATGGACTCAAGTAGGTGCCTTTACACCATACTTTAGAAATCATTCAGCTATTGGTTTTCGTTATCAAGAGCCTTGGCAATTTGGTGATAAACATGAGGATATCATGAGAAAATTCATTGAATTACGTTATCGTTGGTTGCCTCAACTCTATCGATGGTTTAAAGAAGCCCATGACGTAGGGGCTCCCGTGATGCGTCCTTTATTTCTTGAGTATCCAAATGACGTCAAGACCTATTCCATTTCTGATCAATTTATGATTGGAGATAATGTGATTATAGCTCCTATTATGACTCCAAAAACAACAGATAGGGTTGTTTATTTACCTAAGGGTGATTGGATTCGGTACGATACTGAAGAAACTTTTTCAGGAAATGATACTCACCTTATTCATGCGGAGCTTGATCAACTACCGATCTTCATAAGGAAAGGCTCGGCAATTGTACATGGAAATGTGCGGTTATCTACAATGGAGCCTCAAACTGATTGTGAAATTCATGTATATCCGTCAGAACAGGGAAGTTATGAACTTCACCACTATGATGATGATGGGGAAAGTTTTGGTTACGAATCCGAACAATTTTTAAAACAAACCATTTCATTTTTATTTGAAAAAGGTAAAATAGAAGTGCAAGTTAAGGAACGTCTAGGCGAGTATCAGCCAGATTATCAAAATTATAAAATCGTCTTCCATGATTTAAAAGGTAGGGAATCCATTTATATCAATGGCAAGATGCAAAAAATAGCTGTAGATAAGGAAAACCAAATAACACTTACCGTTCCAATTCTATAGTAGTAATGAGAAAAGGATGAATCGACATGGGTGTGACAATTAAGGACGTTGCTAATGTATCTGGTGTGGCTCCATCCACCGTATCAAGGGTTATAGCTGACCACCCCAGGATTAGTGAGGCAACAAAGAAAAAGGTTCGAAAGGCAATGAAAGAGTTGGGATACCATCCTAATGTGAATGCTAGAAGTCTAGCTAATAAATCGACACAAGCTATTGGTGTGGTTATGCCTTCAAGTGATAAAGCCTTACAGAATCCCTTTTTTCCGGAGGTCCTAAGAGGAATAAGTTCGGTGGCTCACGACAAAGATTATTCTCTTTATATATCCACTGGTCAAACGGATGAGGAGATCTTTGAAGGGGTTCTTCGAATGGTTCAAGGCAACCGTGTCGATGGAATCATCCTACTTTATTCTCGTGTGGAGGATGAGGTCAGGAATTTCTTAATTGAGCATAAATTTCCTTTTGTAGTCATTGGAAAGCCATATGAACAGATGGATTCCATTTCTCATGTGGATAATGATAATTTAAGTGCAGCACAGGAAATAACCAATCATTTGATTGAATTGGGTCATGAACGTATTGCTTTTATCGGTGGGGATACCGAGTTAGTTGTAACTTTAGACCGAATGAGAGGTTACCAGATAGCTTTAGAAAAAGCAGGATTTCCTGTTAAAGATGAGTATCATATTCATGCTGAATTTTTACAATCTGGAGGGCAAGAGGCTGTTTATAAGCTTCTTAACTTAATGGACCCACCCACAGGTTTAGTAATCGCCGATGATTTGATGGCTTTCGGAGTTATTCAAATGCTTGAAGAATTTGGGTTGAATGTTCCGAGAGATATTTCAATCGTAAGCTTTAATAATGTTTATCTTTCTCAACTGACAAGACCACCACTTACTACTGTGGATATTCATATCCATGAGTTAGGTGTCCAAGCAACAAAGTGTTTGATTGAAAAAGCAAAGCATAGAAATGAACCGTCTAAGCGTATTATTGTTCCTTTTGAGATTGTAGAAAGAAGCTCAACCTACTCTAGAAAAGTGAATCAAACATAGCTCGGGTAATCCGAGCTTTTCGCAGCTTTGATGCGCAATCGTTTGCGCTATTCAGTATAATAGAGGTGAAGATTTTTGAAAAGATTAATCGAAGTAGATCAATGGAAAATCATTGAAAAAGAATTGCACCCCGATGACAATCGTCTTGCGGAGAGTTTGATGAGTTTAGGTAATGGTCATATGGGAATGCGTGGAAATTTTGAAGAAACGTATACAGGTGATACTCATCTTGGAATTTACGTGGGTGGAGTTTACTATCCAGACAAAACTCGTGTAGGGTGGTGGAAAAACGGCTATCCTGAATATTTTGCAAAAGTATTAAACGCTACTAATTTTATTGGCATTCGAGTGTTTGTGGGGAATGAAGAACTCGATCTTCATACATGGAAAGTTGACGAGTTTGAACGAACACTCAATATGCAACATGGATACCTAGTTCGAACTTTTCGTGCTACGAGCGAAAGTGGCAAGCAGATATTAGCGAAAGCTACCCGCTTTTTCTCGATTGTAGATCATCAGATAGTAGCTGTAAACTATGAGGTTACACCTCTGAATTTTGACGGTGAAATAACTTTTATTCCGTTCTTAAATGGAGAGGTTCGTAATGAAGATGCAAACTATGATGAGGATTTCTGGGAACCTATTCATCATCAAGTTTTTTCAAATGGTGGAAGTTTAACT
This sequence comes from Bacillaceae bacterium S4-13-56, assembly GCA_040191315.1. Taxonomy (NCBI): domain Bacteria; kingdom Bacillati; phylum Bacillota; class Bacilli; order Caryophanales; family Bacillaceae; species Bacillaceae bacterium S4-13-56. Next base: position 41,427 of record JAWJLM010000002.1, read on the forward strand.
ATGCGAACAAGAAAAACAGAATTCGATGTAACAACTACTATGTCCTATGCTGCCACCGGTGGGCTTCATCATGAGGTTTCTGAATCTCATGATGAAGAAGAGTATGTGGATCATGTTTACAAAGTTCAAGTTAAAAAGAATGAAAAAGTAAGTTTTAATAAATATATTGCAGTTACAACTAGTAGAGATTATGGTCGTGAAGATCTAGTTTCTGAAGGTGAAAAACTCATTGCAACTGCTGAACAAAAGGGTTTTGAACAGCTTTTCACTGAACAGAAAAGCGCTTGGGAAAAGCGCTGGAATCAAGCGGATGTTGAAGTTGTAGGAGATGCAGAAGCGCAGCAAGGAATCCGTTTTAATATCTTCCAACTATATAACACCTATACCGGAGAAGATCCTCGTTTAAATATTGGTCCGAAAGGTTTCACAGGAGAAAAGTATGGTGGAAGTACTTATTGGGACACAGAGGCCTACTGTTTACCGTTCTATTTAAGTACTGCAGATTCATCCATCTCCAAAAATCTATTGTTGTACCGATATCAACAATTGGAGAAGGCAAAGGAAAATGCTGCAAAACTTGGACTTGAAGGTGCCCTTTATCCTATGGTAACCATGAACGGGGAAGAGTCTCATAATGAATGGGAGATCACGTTTGAAGAAATCCATCGAAACGGTGCTATTGCACATGCAATTTGGAATTATGTGAACTATACAGGTGATCAAGAATACTTGCATGAGTATGGGCTTGAAGTATTGGTTGAAATTAGCCGGTTCTGGGCAAGCAGAGTCCATTGGAATCCGCGAAAAGAAGTGTATATGATGCTTGGTGTGACAGGTCCTAATGAATACGAGAATAACGTCAATAACAATTATTACACTAATAGAATTGCGGCATGGACGCTTGAGTACACATTAGAAACTGCTGCATGGGTGAAGGGAAATCATGCTAAGGTATATGCTCAGTTAAGCAGTAGATTAGGATTTTCTGATGAAGAATTGGCGAAGTGGAAAGATATTCATAATCGGATGTACTATCCAATTGATGAGAAAACAGGACTTTACATGCAACAAGATGGATTTATGGATAAAGAGTTGCTTCCAGTTGCAGAGTTAGATCCAAAACATTTACCCATTAACCAAAATTGGTCGTGGGACCGCATCCTTAGATCTTGTTATATAAAGCAAGCTGACGTCCTTCAAGGAATGTATTTTCTAAATGATCGCTACACTGTAGAGGAAAAAAGAAGCCATTTTGCTTTCTATGAGCCATTAACAGTGCATGAATCATCTTTATCTCCTTGTGTTCATTCTATTTTATCTGCTGAAATAGGAGAAGAAGAAAAGGCTTATGAAATGTATTTACGTACAGCAAGACTTGATTTAGATAACTATAACAATGATACTGAGGATGGGTTGCACATCACAAGTATGGCAGGCTCTTGGTTATCTATTGTTCATGGGTTTGCTGGTCTGCGAGTTCGGGAAGGTGAGCTTTATTTATCTCCATTTGTTCCAAAGGCATGGAAAGAATATTCTTTTAAAATTAACTTCAGAGGTCACTTACTAAAAGTAAAGGTTAACCATGAGGGAACTACTATTGCGCAGGAAAATGGGGATAATCTTGTACTAAATCTTCATGGGAAAAAAGTAACTGTATAGAATTTCAAAGAAAGGCTTCCGTTGTTGCGGAAGCCTTTTTAAACAACAAATGGGATAGAAGTACTTTGGATTTTATCCGTTCACTATCGTTCCTCCGTTAATATGAAGAATTTGTCCTGTCATATAAGATGATTCGTCACTGGCTAAGTAGACATAAGCAGGTGCCAGTTCACTAGGCTGTCCAGCTCGTTTCAAAGGAGTAGTAGTACCAAACTGGGCAACTTGTTGCTCATCAAAAGTAGAAGGGATTAAAGGAGTCCAAATTGGACCTGGGGCTACACCATTTACCCGAATTCCTTGGTTGGCCAAGTTCTGACTTAAGGATCGAGTAAAGGATGTTACTGCTCCTTTTGTTGATGAATAATCTAGCAAAGTTTTATTTCCTTTATAAGCCGTAATAGATGTTGTATTGATAATGGAGTCACCTTTTGATAAGTGTGGCAAAACGGACCTCGTCATGTAAAAGTAGCCAAAAATATTGGTTCGGAAAGTTTTCTCTAATTGTTCGTTTGTAATATCCAGTATACTTTGCTGAGGGTGCTGTTCCGCCGAGTTATTCACAAGAATATGAATTTTTTCAAAAGTATTTAACACTTGTTGGATGGCAGTTTCGCAAAAAGCGGAATTTCCTATGTCTCCACTTATCAAAAGACATTTTTGGCCGGTTTCTTCCACCATTGTTTTTGTTTTTTCTGCATCTTCATGTTCATCTAAGTATACGATTGCGACATTTGCGCCTTCCTGGGCATAGTGAACCGAAATCGCACGACCAATACCGCTATCTCCTCCAGTAATAACTGCGACTTTTCCTTTTAGCTTTCCACTTGGCTTATAGGAAGATTTAATGACCTCCGGTAGAGGATTCATTTGGGATTCAAGACCAGGTTGTCGATCTTGGTGTTGTGGCGGTTGGCCTTGACCTTGTATATTATCAATCAATTGTTATACCTCCTTCACAATCTCTTTATATTTTCCCCGATGCCCAAACTCCTATGAATGAAACGCAAATCACAAAAAAAAGACTGCGCATAGGCAGTCTCGATGAATTTTAAATTATTTGGTTGCTTTTTCTATTTCTTCCGTATCGTGTGCTGAGGTTGCACCTTTCTCATGCAATACTTTCCGTAATTTGCGATAGTTTTGACTCGATAATTGGCCAGAAATATACAATTTTTGGCAAAAATCAAATAATGAGTTCGGTGAGTCTGGACCTGTTTGATGTACCTTTTTAAAGGCTGAAACTAGTTCGTTGTACTGCACGAAAATCCCTCCTTATATGTATTCTATGGTATCAATCATTTTCCGAACATTGAAGAGGGTATTGAACGACATTTTTTTCAATAAACATCGAATTTAATCGAAAAAAGAAGTAGTGATAATTTTCATTCCACTTTTACTTCATTAAATCTTATTTATAATCATCATTTAAAAAGAATAAGGCAATTGTCCCTGGACCTGAATGGGCACCAATGGTAGCTCCAACAGTATGGATGATAAAATCTTTACAATTCCACTTTTCCTGGATTAGTTCTTTTAATTTTTCAGCATTTTCAAGATCATCCCCATGGCTTATTCCAATGGTTTGGTTTTCAAAGTCTTTTCCACGTTCTTCCATGACTTCTACCATTCTCTTTAAGACCTTTTTTGCTCCACGTATTTTTTCAATAGGAATAAGTTTCCCATCCTCAACGTCTAATAGAGGTTTGATTTTTAAGAGACCTCCAACGAAGGCTGCTGTTTTACTAACTCGTCCCCCACGATAAAGGTATTCTAAATCGTCAACAGTGAAGATATGTTCCATATGTGTTGCGTGGTAAAGGCCAGTTGTAATAATTTCTTCAACGCTTTTTCCTTCTATAGCTAGTTGAGCTGCACGAACAATAACTAGTCCATACCCTAAGGAGGCACCTTTCGTATCTACAACGTGAAGCTCTGCATCCGGATATTCTTCTTTTATTTCTTGTTGAACGATCTTAGCTGATTGATAGGTTCCAGACAGTTCCGATGAAAAAGCAAAGTAAACTAATGGAATCTTTTTCTGTACGTATTCCATAAAAACTTCACGGAAGGCCTGTTGAGAAACTTGGGATGTTTTTGGGGCTTTTCCTGACCTCATTGCATCATAGACTGTCTTTGGTGAGATGGTTACTGAATCCTCATATTCTTGTCCGTCCAACGTTACGACTAGGGGAACCATTTTTATGTTATATTCTTGATAAAGTTCATTAGGTAAGTCACATGCTGAATCTGCCACAATTTTAACCGTCATACATTCACCTTCTATCCAATTACTTATTAGCTTAAGTGTAAGCTTTTCCTAGAATAACGTCAAAATATTTCTGCATTACTTTAGAAAAAAAGCGCAAAATTCATAAAGTTCGCCTTTTATCCCGCATGAACGGGCAGCCAACCATGAAGCAAGCTTCATCAACAAGGATGAAAAATTTAATGTTTTATTTTCATGGGAGTAATACCTCACCTCAAGTTTTAAGTGAACGAAAAGAGTAGGTGGGGGATAAACATCCGTAAATGTCCGATAGGTTCAAGGGCCTTCAGGTGCTAACAATCCAGTGGGGGGACGGCCACTGATTGAAGTTTCACTTTATTTACAGCTGATGATAGGTTTTATTTTCGTCAAAAAGAGGAAAGAATACAAGCAGTGAGGTGGCTATTTGTGTTTATTATGGAAACAAAAAGATTGCTGATCGTAATCATTGGTGCTCTATTGAATGCATTATCTTTAAATCTTTTTCTAATTGAAGCTAATGTCTATGCAAGTGGTTTTACCGGAATCGCTCAGCTCTTGTCTAGCATTTCTATGGACTATACAGGGTTTCCTGTTTCAACAGGGATATTGCTCCTCCTTTTAAATATCCCCGTTATTATCCTTGCATGGCTTAAGGTTGGTAAAGGCTTCACGATTTACAGTTTATTATCTGTTGGTGCATCTACACTCTTTCTTGAACTCATTCCAGTGGTTAGTCTCTCGCCAGATATTTTATTGAATGCAGTGTTTGGCGGGGTAGTAGCTGGTGTAGGTGTGGGTATTACGCTGAAATGGGGGGCCTCTACTGGAGGAATGGATATCATCGCAATGGTGTTGTCCAGAATGAAGGATCGCCCAGTTGGTTCTTATTTTTTAATTATGAATGGTTTTATTATTACAGCTGCAGGACTTCTATATGGAGCCGAAAAAGCTCTTTATACCCTTGTCACCCTTTATGTATCATCACGAATTATTGATACTATTCATACTCGTCATGAAAAGTTAACTGCCCTCATTGTTACTACCAAGGCTACAGAATTAGCAAATGCCATTCATTCTAAAATGGTCAGAGGGATTACAACCATTCCGGCTAAAGGAGTCTACTCTAATCAAGATAGAGAAATGCTTATGATTGTTGTGACCAGATACGAACTCTATGATTTAGAAAGAATTATTAAAGAAGAGGATCAAAATGCGTTTACGAATATCGTACAAACTGCGGGGATATTTGGTTTCTTCCGAAAAGAATAAGCCTACTGCAACTTTTTTCGTTTTTCTACGACTAATAAGATAAAGAGAAAGGTGAGAGGTAAAATGAAAAAGTGGGCTATATTTCTATTCGTTGGAATGTTTATTCTTAGTGCCTGTGGAACATCTGATTCAGCCTCCAACAATTCGTCCTATAATGATGGAGATGCAACTAGTGGAGATGAAGGTAGCGGTGAGCCCATCCAAGATTCTGATGGGAACCAAGATCCTTATGGAAACAATACAGATACGGATGGATCAAACTCTGTTCAAGAAGACATCTCTGCTTTATTAGAAAAAATAGATTTCGCAGTAGAGATAACCCCTTCACAAGAAAAAGTCGTGGTTGATATGAAGCTCGTTAACCATCATTCGGATGTGGTGAAACTAGGATTTTCATCTGGTCAACAGTTTGAAGTTATCATTAAGGATAGTGAGGGGAATGAAGTCTATAAATTTTCAGAAGGTAAAAGCTTTACCGAGGCTTTAATTTATGAGGAACTTTCCATTGACGAGGAACTTTTCTGGAAGGATGAATGGGCCCTTCCAGAGTCCATTGAAGGTGGTAGTTACGAGGCAGAGGTAACCTTATTACAGATGTCTATCAATGATAAGCCAATTGACCAAAATCCATTTTCCGTAGAAAAAAGTTTTGAAATCCCACAGTTATCTAACAGTGCGTTTCGTGATGTTCAAGTAACAGGTGAAAATGGACATTATACTGTTACTGGAGAAGCTAGAGTCTTTGAGGGGTCCTTTATGTATAACGTGGAAGATGGGCACTACAAATTAATTGGAGATACTCCGGTTCAAGTAAATGCAGGTGCACCTGCATGGTCAGACTTTGAAATAAAAGTAGAAATTGATGAGAGTAATTTACCTGAAAACGGAACACTCACTATGGTACTTTTTGAAGCAAGTCCAAAGGATGGAAATCCAACAAATGAATGGATTATTCCATTGGAAAAATTTTAGTATAAAAAGCTATCTTCTTTGGAGAGGTTCTCTTCGGGAAGATAGCTTTTTAAAAATTTCCTATTCGTTTTTTGAAAAAATCGCTTCTATTTGTGGGAGAAGTTGGTCCCAATCGGCATTAAACCCCTTATTAACAGTTATAAAGTTCTGATAACCGAATACATTGTCTACTCCATCAAGTGCTAGCAATTCGTTCATAATTGTATAATCACTTGTTTGTCCCTTCATGACAGAAACGCTGCCATCACCTTCGAAAAAATTTGAATCTGAAGTGAATTTCATAGCATTTGGATTTGGTGTTGTTTCAACATTGATTGACATCTCAAATTCCTCCCCAATATATATTTTTATTTTAATTATTGTAATCATAACATGTCCAATCCAGAAGAGGAAAAGGAAGACTTCAGATTTGTGAAAAAAAGAGGCCGGCATTGTGCCGGCCTCAGCTGGGGGTTACAGTTCCCCATGCTGTTGAAGACGTTGTTCCAATTGTTGAAGCTCCTGACGCTCCTCAGAGGAAGCGTTCTGATAGGCAGCTTGTATAACATCGCGTGCAATCTGACGCTCATTTTCTGAAACTCCGCCTCCAGCATTGGTGATACGGCTAACTGCTTCTTTTGCTTCCTGGAAAAGTTGGTTGGCCATTGCCATGACTAAAACCCTCCTAGTGTATGCTGGTCTACTTGTTCACGTTTTCTTTCTTTGTCAGTAAATCTTTCACGATAAGGAAAACGTTCATCATGCTTCTTAACAGCATCTACACTTTGTTGAACAAAACGTTTAGACTTTGTACCCAACATAATCCCCCCATTTAGAAAGCATGAACGCCAACGCGTGCGTTCCCTATTAGTTTGAGGTAATGAAGGCCTAAATATGACAGGGAATGGATGGAAGCTATACTTTGATCTTCAGGTAGTCCATCAAGAACTTTCCAATTCCATCTTCTTCATTTGATCCAGTAACATGGGTAGCAACATCCTTTAATTCGGAAATCGCATTTCCCATAGCAACGCCAATTCCCGCATATTCAATCATTTCAAGATCATTATCTTCATCTCCAAAAGCAATGATATTTTCTTTTGAAATACCATAATAATGGGCGATTTTATGAACACCAACTGCTTTGTTTAGTCCTGCTCTTACTATTTCAATCACATTCCAAGGTGCTCCCCATTTTCGATGTTCTATAAGCTCTGCGTGCTCATCTGTTAGATGGGCTCGTAGCTCTTGAACCTGCTCAGGGTATGGATGGATTAACAAGGAGGTTGGGTCACTTTTTAATTCGGATAACAAACTTCCTATTCTAATGGGGCTCTCATCTGCCGCTGTGTGAAAGATTTCCATAAATTCTTCATCATATTGATGTAAGTAAACATCATCCATTACTTCTGCAAGGATGTTTTTGACCCCTACTTCCTGGCTTCGATGAATAATTAGCTTAGCTGTTCGAAGAGGCATTGGAGAGTGAATAGCATCCCATCTGCGATCTGTTGGATGATGTATAAGAGCTCCATTAAAGTTAACCATGGGAGTGTCTAGTCCTAATTCATGATAATAATTAATACTTGCACGATGAGGACGCCCTGTTGCAATGGAAACGATATGTCCTTCTTGTATCGCTTCAAGTACTACTTTCTTCGTTAGTGGACTGATCACCTTTTCATCTGTCAGTAGTGTTCCGTCCAAATCTAACGTAATTAAATGTCTTTTCATCCTTCTCACCTCGTATGTAACAGATAAGTATGGAGTTTCTTACCTGGATAAATATGCAATTAAGGTTTTGCCAAAAGGAATGGCGATACCAGTTTTCTAATATAGTGTATATGGACTTCAAGGATGTGTAAAGAAAAGATCCCTATTACTTTTCAAGTTAAAAGGAAAATGATACCATGTTACAATAAAAGGAATTGGATAAATTACTGAGAGGAAGTAAAAAAATGATAGTAGTCAATAAGGAAACACGTTATGACATTCCTTTATTAATCGTTTCAGAAGATCATAATCAAAATGCGCCACTTCCAACTTTGTTATATATTCATGGGTTCACAAGTTCAAAGGAAATCAATTTATCCCTTGCTTATTGGGTAGCAAGTAAAGGGTATCGAGTGGTTCTTATGGATTGTCTTTATCACGGAGAACGAAAAAATGAACTCTCAAATAATGAGATGGACATCCTTTTTTGGGATATTGTAAACCAAAACCTAAAAGATATTCAAACTTTGAAGGATGATTTAGAAGAAAGAGGATTGTTGTTAGACGGAAGATTTGGAGTAGCTGGTACTTCTATGGGAGGCATTACGACTTGTGCAGCATTAGTCATGTATCCTTGGATTAAGGTTGGTGCATGCTTAATGGGATCTCCTAAGACAGTTCGCTTTTTTGATTATTTATTAGAAGGAGCTTCTAAAAATGGAGTGAATATTCCGTTCTCAGATGAGGAACTTCAAGAGGTTAGGGAGTCTTTAACCAAAATCGACTTATCTCAAAATATGGAAGCCATAGGCGGGCGACCGCTGTTTTTCTGGCATGGGGATGCAGATCGTACCGTTCCGTTTGACCATAGCTATGATTTTTATAATGCTGCTATTAAACATTATAAAAATCCTGAAAACATCCGTTTTCTTCGTGAACCTGGTCGAGACCATAAGACAAGTCGTTTTGCTTTAATGGAAACTGCTGAATGGTTTGAACTTCATCTTTAAAACCAATATTTGAAAAGTTTTTCCTACAGAAATAAAATAAAGTGATCTGGATCATTTCAAACAGGCCCTGTTTTTGGTTATAATAAGAGTGATCAATGAAAAAGGGGGAAGTACCTATGGATCAAGCACTTAAAGAAAATATTTTGGGTGCCCTGGAAAATGTTATCGATCCCGAGCTTGGGATCGATATAGTGAACCTTGGCCTTGTATATGATGTCGATATGGATGACGATGGTGTCGTTACTGTGACGATGACCTTAACAGCAATGGGCTGCCCATTAGCGGGACATATTGAACAGGATGTACGACGTGTACTTGAAGATATTCCTGAGGCAAATGCGATTAATGTAAACATTGTTTGGAGTCCTCCATGGACAAAGGATCGTATGTCCCGCTATGCGAAAATAGCTCTTGGTATTCCAGATTAATGGTATGAACCCCTGAACATATTCAGGGGTTTTTGTCTTTTATTTGACAAACGATAAAAATTCCCTTTTTTCGATGAAAAATAGTTTACAATAGAGATGCATGAATTTCAGTGAGTGTAGTGTTAATCCTGCTCAAGGAGACATAGAAATGAATAGCACATATCCTTTTATTGTTTTTCAAGTGATTGGTTATAAAAATAGTGGGAAAACCACTTTAGTGGAAAAGCTAGTTCGTGAGTTAACAAAAGAAGATCTTAAGGTTGGAACTTTAAAGCATCATGGACATGGTGGGAAGCCAACCTTGCCTGCAGGAACCGATAGCAGTCGTCACCGCCACGCAGGAGCCATTATCTCAGGTGTAGAAGGCGATGGATTGTTTCAACTGGATATGACAGGTTCTTGGACTCTGGATCAATTGCTTTCATTTTATGAGGGGATGCAGATTGTGATCGTAGAGGGATTTAAAGAAGCGGACTTTCCTAAAGCAGTTATATATAGAAATAAGGAGGATGAGAGTTTGCTTGGCAGTTGTACCTCTGTTATATGTAGAATACATCATGAAGAACGGAACGATTTTTATTTGTTAACAAAAGACAAAGAATATATTTCCATGATCAAAAAATGGATAGTAAGGAGAATTCAATAATGGATAAGCTATTTTGGATCACTGATAAACCCATTAATACAAATGAAGTAGTTGAACTGGTTGTTCGAAGAGAGGCCGGGGCCATTAATACTTTTATTGGAACCGTTAGAGAATTTACCAAGGGGAAAAAGACTCTTTATTTAAAGTATGAAGCCTATGTGGAAATGGCTGAAAAAAAACTTGCGCAAATTGGCGATGAGATTCAACAAAAATGGCCAGATGCAAAAACGGCTATTGTTCATCGAGTAGGTCATTTAGATATAACGGATATCGCTGTAGTTATTGCTGTATCCACTCCACATAGAGCAGATTCCTATGAAGCCAGTCGATATGCGATTGAAAGAATAAAAGAGATCGTACCGATTTGGAAAAAAGAACATTGGGAGAATGGACAAGAGTGGATTGGAGATCAGTTAGAAAAAAAATCCTATCCTAGTGGGAAGCCTGAACAGGAGGACTTATCATGATAAAAGCACTATTATTTGCTCAGTTGAAGGAAACCGTTGGAAAGCCTGAGTTGGAAATAGACGGAGAGGGAAAATCAGTGAAAGAGGTTCGCACTTTCTTAAAGGATCGATACGAATTGTTGTCGATTGACCGTGCAATGGTAGCTGTCAATGAAGAATATGCTAATGACACTACTATACTGAATGAAGGAGATGTTATAGCCTTTATTCCTCCAGTTAGTGGAGGTTGATTATATTGAAGGGAAGGGCCACCGATTTGGAATAGGTGGCTTTTTATATTGAAATTCATAAGGACGATGAAGTACAAATCGGTGAGGAGAAGCTCAAAATTTATTCTTCATAGGGGCAAGGGAGCACAAATTAATAAAGCCAATAAGAAAAGCGCAAGCAACCTTTGAAACAAGAAAATCACTTGTTTCTGCGAAGTAGCTCTAAGTAACTTTCCTTTGTGCGATTACTAGGGGCGAAGATTACTCGATGAAGCTTTTTCGCTGGAGCTAGACAAATTTTATGATTTCTTATCTTGTAAAAAACCCGCCTGAAACGGCGGGCTTCAAACTCGATATTTAAAACGCTAATGATTCTCTTGCTTCTCTACTCATTCGATCTGGGCTCCATGCAGGTTCCCATACGAGCTGAACGTCTACATCATTAACTTCATCTAGATAAAGAATCATGGATTTTGCCCCATTAACAATACTGTCATGCAAAGGGCAACCAGGTGTAGTTAGCGTCATTTTAACAAATACATTATTTTCATCGTCTACATTGACTTCATATACTAGACCGAGATTCACAACATCTATACCTAACTCAGGGTCAATGACCCCTTTAAGAGATTCCCAAACCTGCTCTTCTAATGTCATCCTAAAAACTCCCTTCTATTTTTTCAAAACTATAAAGATGGTTCCGCTATAAAGAATAGTGGTTACTAAAAGAATTCCTTGGAATAGCTGCATCCCCATTTCGAAGGAGGTAAATCCGGAAATTCCAATCCCTACCATACTAAGACTAAAGGAAAGGAATAAAACAACTCCCATTTTTTCATTAATCATATCCTTCAAAACAGGAACTTTTTCCTTCCCAACCTTGGCAGAATATTTGTAGGTCCACCATAGGAAAGGAACAATTTTATAGAGATAACCTAAAATGCTGAAAATAATCCACATCATAATATAAAGATAGACCCAAAGGCTCCAAAGCTTTTGATCGGTAGGTGCAAGAATACTTGTAAAAAATAAGATTCCATGTAGAACCCAACCTAACATAATAGCAACTAAGGAAAATTGGAATGGTCGATCAAGTTTCTTTTTTAAGCGACGTTTAATAATATCATGCATATCTAGAACATACAGGCTAAAAGCCAGCCATAAGATAAACCAACCTGCAGAAGCAACAGGCATTTTTTCTAACCAAAAGCTTGCAAAAAGAATGATCATCCCGATTAAATAAAATGCTAGTGCTTTTATAGCCCATCTTTGTTTGAAACCATGACTTAAACTAAACATAGGGACCATCTTATAAGAAAAACCAAAGATGAGTAGGGTAAACCAACCCGTAATCCCAAATAATAAGTGCGAGTAAAATAATGGCTCATGGTCGATAAGGACACCGAATGCAAAGTTTGCGGCTAAGGCACCACCTGCTACTATGGTTAAAAAGAAAAACACAAGTGCAGAAAGAACAAATCCTGTTATTATTGTCTTCTTCTCTTGCTTTCGAATGGTCATAAACATTTGGAACAAGAAAAGTAGAATACCTACAATTGCTAGAATACCAGGATAAATGGCAAATGTAGGGCGAATACTAAAGGTGACGGAAAGCCCGATAATTCCTATCGCGGTAACTACAAACTGAAAAAATCCAAATTTTTCACTCCAAATGGGGGTAAGAAAAGCGACTGGTACCAGTTGATACATGGCTCCCATGACAACCATTACTGCCCAGCTTAAAATGAGAAAATGGGCAGCCATCCATAGATTTGGTGTTCTGTAAATACCTTGTGCTAGAAATTCACTATTTGAAAATAAAAACCATTGTGCGGTAATAAAGCCAATGAGACTAAATAAAATAAAGGAAAAAGGAAGTTTTGCATTTGTTTCTGTTTTCATGCTCAGTCCAGGTCCCATGATTATCCACCCGGCTTAGTGATTGTGATTTTAAAACTTCCATCTTTTTGTTCCTCAGTCTCATAGCTATAGCCTCGCTCATCTAATTCAGCAAATAAAAACATAGGTCTACGATCATTAATTATAGCAAGGGTTTCTCCACCTTCTAAGGTTTCGAGCGCCTCGAGTGTTCTCATCATCGGTTGTGGGGGTTCTAGCCCACGATTATTGAGGATCATTAAGATCACTACCCTTCTTTGTAAAATGTTACTTTAAAGTGCTTACTGTCTATTTCCTCAACTTTATTGGAAAATCCCTTCTTTTTCATAACACCCAATAATGGTGTTGGTTTAAAAGGTGCGTGAAGAACAAATACCTCTCCACCTTTCAACCCACCAACGACTCCCATGATCTTGTGGAAAGGATCATTTTTTAATTTCAAATCTTCACGAACATCTAATTCAACAATAGTTTGATTTTCCATAAGTTATCACCTCATCTAAGATTTTTGATTCTATCTACATGATAATTATTTTCAATAGAGGAGGTAGTGATGTGGATCACATATTAAAATAATTCTTCTTCCAATTCTTCAAGTTTTAAAATAAATTTTCCAGCCTCGTCTGTATCAAGCATCTCTTTTTTACGAAGTTGAGTTAATGTACGACTGACTGTTTCTCGACTTGACCCAATCATATTAGCTAGTTCTCTGTTGGTAAATGAGTTGTTTAAACGAACAACACCATTTTGGTCTTCACCATAAAGTTTAGCAAGTCTAAGCAAAAGCATGATGATCTGTTCATACGTATTATGAAGAATTTGCTCCTCTAAACGGTTTTGCAGATCTACTATTTTATCACCTAAAACACGAAACAACTTAATACAAATCTCGGGGTTTTTGATTAAAAACTGTTCAAAAAGTTGAATCGGGATATAGATAAGAATAATATCATCTACTACCTCTGCATGAGCTGGGCATTGGTCCTGTCTAAAAAAACCTGCATGAGGAAACATATCACCAGGTTGAAGGACATTCACAATTTGCTCTTTTCCATGAAAATCAGTTTTATAAATTTTAACAAGACCCTGGTCGATAAAGTATACATTGGTTAATGGGTCTCCTTGCATAAATACATGTGATCCAGTGCGATAACGACGTGTCATCGCCATATCTAAAATAGGTGTCATCTCTTCCTCAGTTAAATCGTTGAATAATGGTACATTGTGAAGTAATTCTTTTACGGAAGTGTGCGCCACTATGTCTCCCCCTGTCTTATTTTCTACTATGGTTATGTTAGTATCTTCTTATTGAGTGTACCATTATGTAGGAAGAGAAAAATAAACAAATATGAACACTTTTTAAACTTATTGTCTGAAAAGTGAGTGATGTGATGAAAAACACACCCTGCGTTTGTTCTAGCTCACAGCCCTAACTAATAGAGGAGAGTATTATAAGGGTCAGATAGAGAGAAGCAAGAAAAGGAAACGAGTTTCCAATTGTAGTTAAACATTATTGAAGGAGAGATTACTATGAATAAAGATACTTTTGCAGCCAAGATTTACGCACCAGAGATTGAACCAAGATTTCGTCATCCAAGAATTTTTGAAGTATTTGATGGTTTAGCAACAGGAGAGGTTATGGAGTTAACCAATGACCATGATCCACGCCCACTTCATTATCAGTTTATGATAGAGCGTGAAGACCAATTTGAATGGCAATATCTTGAAGAAGGACCTATGCAATGGAGAGTTGCCATATCAAAAAAATAGATGTTCATTATGAAAGCTGCCTATTTTTAGGTAGCTTTTTTCCTTATTGACAATTCTATCTGTGAGATACGTCACAACGTTCGCAAAAAGAACCATGTACAATGGACACATGAACATAGTGGAAATAACAATTTACGTTCTGTATTTAAATAGAGGGGGGATTTCTCATGTTTCCTCAAAACTACGATGAAAATCCATTCATTGTGATTTGGGAGTTAACAAGAGCTTGCCAATTAAAATGTCTTCACTGCAGAGCAGAAGCACAATATAAGCGGAATCCATTTGAATTAAAATTTGAAGAAGGAAAAAAATTAATTGATGAGATTCATAGTATGGGTAATCCAATGCTCGTGTTCACTGGTGGAGATCCTTTAATGAGGGAAGATGTATTTGACATTGCCAAGTATGCAATCGATAAGGGAGTTCGTGTTTCCATGACGCCAAGTGCAACTCCAAATGTAACAAAAGAGGCGATGGAGCGTGCAAAGGAAGTAGGACTAGCTCGATGGGCCTTTAGTATTGATGGACCGAATGCCAAGATTCATGATCATTTCAGAGGAACTGATGGATCGTTTGATTTAACGATGAATGCCATTAAATATCTCCATGAACTTGAGCTACCTATTCAAATTAATACGGTAATTTCTAATTATAATATAGATTATTTAGATGAAATGGCTGAAATGGTAGAGTCTTTAGAGTGTGTCTTATGGAGCGTATTTTTCCTTGTCCCAACAGGGCGCGGTCAGGAAAAGGATATGATTACGCCAGTGCAACATGAAAAGACTTTTCAATGGCTATATGAACTTTCTAAACGTGTACCTTTTGACATAAAAACTACTGCCGCTCAACATTATAGACGTGTGGTAATTCAAAACAAGATGCGAGAACAGAGAAGTTTGAGTGAAGGATCAGAGATTTTTTACGAAGATGCTTTAAATAAAGGAGCAACAGGAACTATTGATGGATTAGGTCGTGCGCCGAAGGGTGTAAATGACGGAAATGGGTTTGTCTTTATTTCTCACATTGGGGATGTATATCCAAGTGGTCTTTTGCCAATTAAAGCAGGGAACGTTCGAGAAACACCACTTAGCAAAATTTATAGGGAGTCTGAAGTTTTCCAAAACTTAAGAAATCCGGATAAATATAAAGGAAAGTGTGGAGTCTGTGAATTTCGTCATGCTTGCGGTGGCTCTCGTTCCAGAGCTTATGCAATGACTGGCGATTACATGGAAAGTGAACCGTTTTGTGTATATATCCCTAAAGGTCTTCGGAAACAAAAAGCATAGAAAAAAAGAGAAAGGCTCGCCATTAGGCGGGCCTTTTAGTAAATATTGACGTTTTGTGAATAAATTTTGTCTATTTCTTGTCTGCGCGTGATGATTGTCACAGTGAAAACAGTGGAAATAAGTTATGATACGTAACAAGAGGAAATGCATCACGATAGGGGGGGAAGATAATGAATCTTCCAATGTGGATAGTTTGGGTCGTTTTTCCATATATGATGTTTTTAATTTTCCTGATGGGATTGATCTGGAAATATGATCAATTTGAGGAAAATGAAACAGAAAACAAAGAGTCACAATCCAACTGGCAGTCATATATATTTTTGGGGTTATTCGTTTTTGTGATTGGTACGGGTCTAATAGCCAAAGGATTAGGGACGTATGAACAGATCAATCATATGACCGGATGGTTTATGAGTTTAGTTACCTTCCAACCTGAAATGAATTGGATGCTAGGCAGTACTTGGCTATTTAAAATTCATGGATTACTTTTATTTAGTCTATTAGGACTATTACCATTTACCAAATATATGAATTATATTACGATTCCCTTTATTTGGGGAAGACAGCAATTCTCATTTTTTAAAAACCCTTCCGTCCCATCTTTGGAAATGGAAAAGGATGGATCAGAATTTTAACAAATGCAACACCGAACGGACTCGCATCCTGCGAGCCCTCGTGGTGGGACTGCGATTACTCGTCCCACCGAAATGATTTGCAACGCATACGTGACCCACATCTTGTGGGCCTCACCGCCTTACGTCGATGATCACAAGAAATACTTCTCGAGAATTTACTTCGCAGAAACAAGTGATTTTGTTGTTTCAAAGGGCGTTTGCGCTTTTCTTATATATCAGTGATTCATTTCACTTCTGACAAATAAGGTAAAAGTTATAATAGAAAATATAAATAAATAATTAGAGGTGATTCTCGTGAAACTGTTTATGCCAAAACAACATGGCGCATGGGCGATGCTCATTGTCCCGTTTGGTTTAGGAATAGCACACAGTGGATTTGATTGGATGCATATTCCTCTTGCTATTGCTTGGCTTTCCTTATATCTGGCAACCTACCCTTTTTTGCTTGCCCTTAAGAAAAAAAAGGATGCCAAGGAGCATATGATGTGGGTTTATCGTTACGCAGGGGTGGCGGCAATAGCTGTCCTTCCAGTCCTTGTAACCCATTGGAAGGTCGTATATGCCGGGTTTTTAATGTTACCCTTCTTTCTATTAAACATATATTTTTCAAAAGTAAATAAAGATAGAGCCTTTTTAAATGATATGAGTGCCATTTTGGCTTTTTCTATGAGCGTGTTTGCTGTTGCAATAGTAGGCGGTGGTACATTGGATAATGAAGCATTCATGCTTTGGACATATTCTGTATTATTTTTTACTGGTAGTACCTTTTTTGTGAAAACAATGATTAGAGAAAAGAAAAATCCAGCATTTCGCTGGATGTCATGGTTTTATCATATTATAACTTTCGTTTTAGTAGCAGTTCTACAAGGTATGATTTCTTTGGCATTTTTACCAAGTTTGATTAGAGCTATTGTTTTATACGGAAGAAAATTAAAACCTATACAAATTGGGATACTTGAAATTATAAATAGTGTATGGTTTTTCTGTTTTATTCTTTTCTTTCACTAATCGATGCTGCAAAGCACAATAGGACAGTCTTCACAATTAATTTCATCCTTTAAATACTGAAGATCATGAATGAAGAGAAGTCCTTTTTCTTGGGAAACGACGTCGTTTTTCTTAAGGTCTGTCAGCATTCGATTGACACTCTCTCTCGATGTACCACAGAAATTGGCTAATTCTTGATTCGTTAAATGGATATCAATTAAAATGCCATCATCTCGTTTGACCCCATAACTGTTGGTTAGACGAATCAGAGTGGAGTAAAGAGCTCCTTTTTTTCCATGAAGGACAAGATCTCTAAATTTTGTCTGGGTTTTTCTAAAATGTTCACTCATCCAGCGCATATACTCAAATGCTAAATTATTGTTTGTCAGAAGGTTTTTTTCAAGCTGCTCTTTTTTCAACACAGCAACTTCACCATCTTCAAGAACTTTTGCATTTAATAAATATTTTGCACCTTCTGTGAAGAGAGTTAGTTCTCCAACAAGGTCTCCAGCCTTGCAAATCCGAAGAGAAAGCTCTCTTCCATCTGGAGATATTTTACTAATTTGAATTCTTCCTGATTGGATAATATATAATTTGTTTGCATCTTCTCCTTCTTGAAATAAGAAAGAGTTTTTTTCTATTTTCATTGTATAGTCAACTGCAGACAGCAATTCTTTTAAATCTGGTGAAAGATCACTTCTTAAGGTCGGGTTACTCATAGGAATACGACCACCTTTTTTTATATTGTACCTCTTATTCTAAAAGCAAATTGTTGCGGACGTCAAGGAAATATTGTAGTTTACACTATTTAAATAGTGTAAATTATAAAAAGTTTACTTTAAAACTTGGGTGAAGATTATATTTCTTTTTGTAAGAAACTAAATAAAGTGAAACTTATACTGTGAATTATATCATATTTTCGGTTTTATTGTGATTTTTCTCACATCATACTGTTCGTCGATTCCTTATACTAAGGCGTATAAGGGGGAATGCAGGATGGCGATCGGAACCAATGAAAGCTTCTTATCCAGGGTTGAGATATTTCGTGGATTAAGTGGGTCCTCGTTAGAATTTATAGAGTCTCAAATACAAACACAATCTTATCGTAAAGGTGAATTTATTTTTCATGAAACGGATGAAGCAAAAGCCATTTATTTTGTTAATGATGGGATTGTGAAAATAAAGAAAGCTGATCAATTAGGACGTGAAATGGTGATCTGTATAAAGAAAAAAGGAGATATTTTCGCTGAAGTATCCATATTTAGCGATTCAGGCTCAACATATCCAGGTACGGCAGTTATGGCAGAAGCAGGCACTGTATCCTATTTGAGAACAGGCGACTTGGAAAATGCATTTCAAGCTCATCCAGAAATTGCTTTTCAGATGATTCAGTTTATGGGACGTCAACTAAGAATTTTCAGTTCTACCCTAAGAGATTTTGCATTATTGGATGTCCATGGGAAAACAACATCTACCTTAATTAGACTTGCGAATACTTTTGGAGAAAGGCATTACGAAACTATGGAAATTGAACTTCCATTAACTGTTCAAGATTTCTCGGCGATCATTGGGTGTACAAGAGAAAGTGTTAGTCGTGTTTTCTCTAAATTGAAAAAAGATAAAATGGTAAGTCTTAGAAACAAAAGAATAGTCATTCATGATTGGGAACAATTTAATGAAACGTACCAATAGAAAGGCGTAAGTCTCCCTACGCCTTTCTATTGGTTTTTTCTATAGAATTAGAATCGCAAGTATTCCGACTATAAAGCAATAATAAGCGAAATACTTTAGATTACCTTTAGCCATTATATTCATAAACCATCGTAAGGAGTAGTAGGAAGCAATGATGGATCCAGCAAAAGCCAAAATGTAGGGCATCCATAGGAAGGCAATGTCAGGGTCCTGAACAATTTCTTCAGCAGACAAGATGGCTGTTCCTAAGCTAACAGGTATGTAGAGAAGAAAGGAAAACTTTAACGCAGTTTCTTGCTTCATACCGAGTCCCATGGCGGCAACAATCGTGGCACCTGAGCGGCTAATTCCAGGAATGAGAGCAACGGCTTGAGCTAGACCAACGATTAACGCATCTTTCATTGTAAGCTGCTTGTCTCCCTTTTTTCCTCGCAAATTCCTTATGGCATACAATGCTAAACCAGTAATTAATAATGTTATACCTACCATTTTGGGGTTGCTGAAGGTTTCAGAAATTGCATCTTCAAATAGGATTCCAATAACACCAGCAGGAATGGTTCCTATGATAAGATACCAGACAAATTGAAATTCGGGTTTCCCTTCTTTTTTACCTTTAAATAAAAAATGGAAGGATTGGTATGCTAGCTCGAGTATGTCTTTTCGATAAATAAATAAAACTGCAAGTAGAGATCCAAAATTCACTAAAACCTCAAAGGAAAGTCCTTCTATATTTAAATTGAAAATATTCCTTAGCAAGACCAAATGGCCACTAGATGAAATAGGAATTGGCTCTGTTAATCCTTGAAAAAGGCCAAGAAAGGTGTATTTAATTAATAACCATAAACTTTCCATAAGAAATCCTCCTCGAGAACTCATGTATAGTCTATTCCATCCCTACACAATCTATAAAATAAAGAAAAGAAGGGGGTTAGATTGAATGGGACAACAACATCAATTTAAAGGTGGACAACGTGCTCCAAACAATGGGATTTATATAGAAATCGGAGAAACTGGTTCACAGGTGCTTCACCCTAATAAAGTAAAACTGACTGCGGGAGACCGTTTTCCTGAAAATACGAACGACGACCGAGTTTGGACTTATCTACCCAAAATATAACGGAATGAAAAAGGCTTGCCACATTGGAAGGGCAAGCCTTTTTGTGTCTAGCACCAGCGAAAAAATCCACTTGATTATTCCTTGAAGTTTTACGAGTTAACGCAGTAAGGAAAGCTTCATCGCAGAAACAAGTGCTTTTCTTGTTTCGAAGGGAGCTTGTGTTTTTCTTAATTTTATTCTTCTTCGTTTGTTAATATTCCTTCGCTTATAACAGTAGCAATGATTGCCATAGCAGCTGTTAATAAGAGCACCTTGGTAAAATTAAAATGGTCGCCAGTCATACTGGAGGTTACATAAATCAACATGACGCTTAATAGAAAAGACCAAAAGGTTGCCCAAAATATTTTCATTAATATCACCTCTGAATCTATAGCATTATATATTTTTTTCTTGTCCTTGTATTAGTTTATCAAAAGGATGGTAAAAAATAAATAAAGATCTTACTATATGGGGTTCTATTCGCCTAATTTTCATTAATGTGATACGTTTTGTACCATACATTCATAGACTGATAATTGATAAACGGAAAATGGACATTTATTATCCATTGAAATGAAAGGGTTGAAAAGGTAAGGGTGAAAAAAAATGGAACAGTTGCGAGAAGGAACAATTACAAGAATGTTTCATTTAAAACAAGAGCCATGCTTTGTGCATGTGCCGAATAAACCAAATGGATTTGCTATCCTATATCTAGGAGATCAAGGACAAAGGGTAGATGAAGATCATACTTTTTGGTGGGAAAACCCCAATAGAAAGGAAATTTTAAGAGGACTTCTTGATCAAGGGTATGTACTTTTCACGTCTAGACTTTTTATGGACCATTGGGGAAATGACCGTTCCATTGAATTATTAGATCATCTTTATCATAAGGTAGTAAGAACAGAAATCATTAATTCACGAATTCATGTTTTAGCCGAAGGAATGGGTGCGTTAGCCGCCTTAAAATGGGGGTCGAAAAGTAACCAATATATCCGATCCTTTGTTTTTCTTTCTCCATGTATTGACCTAAATGAATATTATAAGAAAGAATCCGAAAATAGAGTGGGAAAGCAACGAATTCGAAAACAAATTGCAAAAGCCTATAATATGGAGAAGGAAGATTTGGATGAAATTGAAAAACAAGAGGAGACAATTTTTGAAGATTACAACGAATGGATCTCTACTATTCCGAGTATTCTTTTTCAAGATCCTAAAGATGGATCTTATCCAGTAGAATCTCATGGTCGGAAGTGGGAAAGTAAACTTCAAGAAGAGGATACTGCTGTGATAATAAAATTTATTTTTAAGGAAGATTATCACACTCTTCCCCAAAAAATGAAAGAATTTCTCCGAGAGTGGGAAAAAGATTAATTTTCAGAGGTGAACCTAAATGAGAATTGGTGTTGATCATTGTTTTTCAAGGGTTTCTTTTCATATGGTTAATCGATTACTAGATCATGGTTATGAGGTTCAAGGTAGAGGCGAAGTAAAGTCTAAAGACCAAGAAGACATGTATATGTGGATAGGTAGAAATGCTAATTTTGATTGGATTACAGTTTCATCTGATTTTTCGGTAGATCAGACCTTTTTAATTGAAGAAGTGGATGAAACAGATAGGGGCCATAGTTATTATCGCATGGAGCTCCTTCATTCTTCTTCCCCGCAGAAGACTTTTTATCTACCATTTTTATATGGACCATGGCTCGAATCGGAGGATTGGACCTGGAATGATCAATACCAAATTCTTTTTCCGCAAAGAGGAGAAAGTTGGGTCAGAGAAAACGGAATATGGGTGGAGGATGCCTGTGATTGGGTTATTTCCTCACTTTCTCAAAAGGTAAAACAAAAAGAGCTCGTATTGCTTCCAAGGTCCTATTCAAAAAGGGAATGTCATCCTAATAATAGCCAATTCTTAGTCCGACAAACTTCTTTTGATAATGCCATTCAAAAATGGAAAATGTTTAAAAAGTATTAAATATGATAATAGGATAAATGATTTACGAAAAATAGATCACAAGTTACAATAGTACTAATAGAAAGGAAAGCAGAATAGGAGTGCTCGCTTTTGACTCGAAAATTAATTGCACCTTTATTTATACTACTTTTGTTAACAGCCTGTGGTCAAAATGAAAGCTCACATAAGATTAAAGCTGTTGGAGTTCTACTAGAGGATACAATCGATGATCAAGTTTGGGGGCAAAAGGGTTATCAGGGGATAGTAAAAATACAAAAAAAGTATGATGCAAAAGTCTATAGTAAAGAAAACGTGTCTACTCAACGTGACGTGGATGAAGCAGTCAAGGAATTTTCTAGAAAAGGGGTCCAATTGATTTTTGGACATGGCAGTATTTATGGTTCCTATTTCCCTTGGCTTAATGAACAATATCCTGATATTGAATTTGTTTATTTTAATGGGAGCCGAACGGGTGATAACTTGAGTAGTCTTAGTTTTCAATCCCACGCCATGGGATTTTTTGGCGGTATGGTTGCAGGGTCAATGACTAAAACAAACGATGTCGCAGTTATTGCGGCATATGAATGGCAACCAGAGGTAGAAGGATTCTATCAAGGAGTGCTATACCAAAATCCGGAAGCAAACGTTGAAATTACGTTTGTTCACGATTGGAACGATGTGAATACTGCCTTAGCCCTTTTTGAGACACTTGAGAAGAAAGATGTGGATGTCTATTATCCAGCGGGAGACGGATTTAATATTCCTATTATTGAGAAGGTAAAAGAGACCGGGGACTATGCAATAGGATATGTAAGTGATCAAATCCATCTTGGAGTAAACACTGTCTTAACTAGTACGGTCCAACATGTTGAACAGCTATATTTAGTAGCTACAGACCTTTATGTGAACAATGAGCTTCACAATGGGACAAGGCTTAGTTTCGATTTTCAAGATGATGCGGTCTCCTTGGGAGAGTTTAGTCCAATTGTTCCTGAAAGTGTAAAAGAACAGGTCCTGCAGGCAGTTGAAGATTATAAAGAAACAGGATTACTTCCTTATGAAAAATAAGAGCGTCTAAGATGAGCGCTCTTATTTTTTTAGTGAAAAGTTTTTCCTTGCCTTATTTAAATCTTTGACAACTGGAGAAAGCTGTTGATAAATTTCTCGAACTATTCCTACACTATCAAATAGATCAACTGATTCTGATTCGGATGCTTCATGTTCTTCCTCTTTTTTTGAATAGCTTCTTCGGTTTCCAAACATCATTTCATCAAAGGGATGAACTTGTTTTTCTTTTTTTGAGTCTGCCATCTGAACACCTCCTTTATTAGCATATGAAAATGTAGGAAGATAGAGCGGGCTCTTATCCGCGTTTAGGAGGAAGTAGAGTTGCAAAATGAATTATTATCAATTAAAATTAATACCAGGTCATAATATAAGAATATAAAACCTTAAGGGGATGGGATAAATGAATGCTGGTTTAATTGGTGTAGGGCACTATGTTCCTGAAAAAGTAGTTACCAATAAGGATTTAGAAAAGCTTGTAGACACAAATGATGAATGGATTCGAACACGGACGGGAATTGAAGAAAGAAGAATTGCTGAGGACTCCATGGATACTTCTGATATGGCCCTTTTCGCAGCCAGGAATGCCATTAAACAAAGTGGTGTTTCAGCTAAGGATTTGGATCTTATTCTTGTAGCAACTGTGACACCAGATACTCCATTTCCTTCTGTTTCATGTATGATTCAAGAAAAGTTAGGGGCTAAAAAGGCAGCTGCGATGGATATCAGTGCAGCCTGCTCTGGGTTCATGTATGGGATTGTTACTGCAAAACAATTTATAGAAGCAGGTGCTTATAAGTATGTTTTAGTTGTAGGGGTTGAAAAACTGTCTAAAATCACAGACTGGACGGATCGAAACACCTGTGTGTTATTTGGAGATGGAGCAGGAGCTGCCGTTGTTGGTCCTGTTTCTGAAGATAAGGGTATCCTTTCGTTCGAGTTAGGTGCTGACGGAAGCGGTGGACCGCACCTATACCAAAATGAAAATGACCACATTTATATGAATGGTCGTGAAGTGTTTAAATTTGCCGTTCGACAAATGGGAGAATCAGCGGTTAATGTTGTAGAAAAAATAGGTTTAAAAAAAGAGGATGTAGACTTCTTAATCCCACACCAAGCTAACATTCGGATTATGGAGGCAGCTAGAGAGAGATTAGGAATAGATAAAGAAAGGATGGCCACTTTTATTCATAAGTATGGAAATACGTCTGCAGCTTCCATTCCTATTGCGCTCTCGGAAGAAATTGAAAGAGGGAAAATTAAGGATGGAGACCTTGTAGTTCTCGTTGGTTTTGGTGGAGGTTTGACATGGGGTGCTGTAGCTTTACGATGGGGAAAATAATAAATCTTCTATTATATAGAAGCGAGGAGGATTGATTATGGAGAAAAAACGGGTTGTTATTACTGGAATGGGTGCAATAAGCCCTGTTGGTAGCGACGTGAAAACGATGTGGAGTAACATTTTAAATGGCTATAATGGAGTTGGTGTTCTTACTAGAGTAAACCCTGATGATTATCCAGCAAAAGTTGCTGCTGAAGTTAAGGATTTTGACGCATCGCTTTATATCGAAAAAAAAGAAGCCAAAAGAATGGATTTATTTACACA
Organism: Bacillaceae bacterium S4-13-56; assembly: GCA_040191315.1. Classification (NCBI taxonomy): domain Bacteria; kingdom Bacillati; phylum Bacillota; class Bacilli; order Caryophanales; family Bacillaceae; species Bacillaceae bacterium S4-13-56. Next base: position 66,020 of record JAWJLM010000002.1, read on the forward strand.
ATATGCAGTTGCTGCTGCAAAAATGGCGGTAGAAGATGCAAAGCTTGAGATCACAGATGAAAATGCATTTCGTACGGGAGTTTGGATTGGCTCCGGTATTGGAGGGATGTCAACATTTGAAGAACAGTACGATAATTTCAAAGAAAAGGGCTATCGTCGTGTGAGTCCATTTTTCGTACCCATGCTAATTCCGGATATGGCTGCAGGTCAGGTCTCTATCATGTTAGGTGCAAAAGGAATAAATTCTTGTACAGTTACAGCTTGTGCATCAGGAACAAACTCGATCGGAGATGCCTTTAAAGTCATCCAGCGAGGAGACGCAGATATTATGATAACAGGAGGAGCAGAGGCCCCTCTTACGAAAATGTCTTTTGCTGGATTCTCTAGCGCACGTGCTTTATCTACAAATCCCGACCCAGAAACGGCTAGCCGTCCATTTGATGCGGAGCGTAATGGCTTTGTTATGGGGGAAGGTTCTGGAATTCTAGTAATCGAATCGTTAGAATCAGCCGAAAAAAGAGGGGCAAAAATTTATGCGGAAATAGTTGGTTACGGAGCCACTGGAGACGCCCATCATATTACTGCCCCTGCTCCAGAGGGAGAAGGGGCTGTTAGGGCAATGCTCGAAGCAATTAAAGATTCTGGATTGGAGAAAAGTCAAATTGGCTATGTAAACGCACATGGAACTAGCACGGAATTAAATGATAAATTTGAAACTATAGCCTTAAAGCGAGTATTTGAGGAATATACCAAAGATTTGTCCATTAGCTCTACAAAATCCATGACAGGGCATTTATTAGGCGCTGCAGGAGCCATTGAAGCCATTATATCAGTGAAGGCCTTAGTTGAAGGTAAGTTGCCTCCAACCATTCATTATGAAAACCCAGATCCTGAATGTGATTTGGATTATATACCAAATGTTATGAGAGAAAAGGAAGTATTTGCAGTAATGAGCAACTCTCTAGGTTTTGGTGGTCATAATGCCTCACTAATCTTCAAAAAATATGAATAAGAAAAGCGCAAGCGCCCTTCGACACAAGAAAAGCACTTGTTTCTGCGAAGTAAATTCTCGAGAAGCATTTCTTGTGGCCATCGACATAAGGCGGTGGGCCTCACCTTAGATTAAGGATCATCGGCTAAAACCGTCACATCGTGTGACAACGCCGACGTGACCTATATCATCGAAAAAGCAAGCTTTTTCTTCGTGCGAAGTAACTCTAAGTAGCTTTCCTTCGTGCGATTACTCGCTGAAGCTTTTTCGCTGGAGCTAGACAAATTTTATACTTTCTTATCTTGTGAGAAAAAACCCGAGCTCCTTTGAGCTCGGGTTTTCGTATTTATTCCGTCGATGATGTGGGAGCTTCTTCTGTTGCATCCTTTTCATTAAAGAATTCATTTAGTGCATCTATATTCATTTGTTTATCTATTTCAAGAACTGCTCCAGCATGGGAATGAGTTTTATCCCAATAGCTTCCCTCCACAGGTATACGGAAAGATTCAATGTCATCCGGTGGATTAAGTAAGAAATCAGTACCCAATGAGAACATTTTAGTACTACCCATATTTGTTTTAATGAAAGGCTGTATTGTTCCTATTAATCTTGGAGCTTTAACAACTCCGTTAAGCGAAATAAGTTCATCTTTCAAAAGCGAGATTACTTCCTGTTGTCTTCTAACACGTCCAAAATCACTTTCACTATCATTACGAAATCTTGCATAATCCAAAAGCTGTTCCCCGTCTAACTTTTGTACTCCTGGATAAAGGTCAATATAAGTTGTTGCATTTCTATCACTATAAAACATCCTTTTTTCAACGTTCACTTCTACGCCATCAGGAGCTATGGTATCCACTATTTGTGTGAACCCTTTAAAATCCACAATAGCATAATACTCAGTTTCAATTCCAAAATTTTTAGCTATTGTCTTTCGAAGTAGCTCAGGACCTCCGAAAGCAAAAGAAGCATTAATTTTATTTGGTTGGTATCCTGGAATTTCTACATACGTATCACGCATGATCGAAACTAGTTTAGCTGTTTGATTATCTGGGTCATATTGGCCAATCATTATAGTATCCGTTCTGGAGACTTCTTCTCCTCGAGAGTCAACCCCCAATAAAAGGACATAAATCTTATTGTCTTTATTGTCTGCCCCTTGAAAGTTTTCGTCAAATTCTTGCTCGTTTTCTGAAGTTTTATTGCCGATTTGCCCCATAGCAGCTTTTTTCCCGGCCTGATACTCAAAAATTATATATCCCACTCCTAATAAAAGAAAGATTAATATAGAAAGAAGCCAAATTCTTCTTGTTCTTTTTTTCTTTCTCTTGTTCTTAAGTGAGCGACTTGTTGCCAAAGCTCATCATCCTTTCCAATCAAGACCATTCTTAACTAATTTACTCTTTATTTTAAATGAAGTAAAGGGCTTGGATTATGAAAAAATAGATTACTAGAAATTCTCATATCTAAAACAATCTCTGCATAGTTTGTATTAAATGGACATGCTTAGGGGAGAAAAAATATGCTGGAACTTTTTATTTTTTTAATTGGATTTGGATTTGCCGTCACTGGAGGAGTAAGTATTATTGCTTACCTGAATTTTTTACCAGCAGGATTAACCTTTATAGATTACTTAATCTTCATCAGTACACAAGTAGAATGTTACTTGTTTATTGCTGGATTTGTTTTGATGTATGCCGCAGTCTGGTTTCATGGACGTTCTCGCAGAAGATCTTGAACAAAAAATAGTTAAAGATTGGAACAAGTAGAATAAATATCCCTCTCATGGTCATAATGAAAAATAACAATTCGATTTTGAAAGATAATGGAGGTAATTTCTTCATGCTATATCTACACGATGTATGGGTGAACTGGTTTGAGGGAGAAGAAAACGGGTACAATGTTTGTCATTTTCATGAATGGAGAAAAGAAGATGGAATTGAGCTGTTAGATCAAGTACCGCTACTTTATGTTAAACCTGAATTATTTTCTTACATTGAAAATGATTTACAGGATCTCCCACATTCACTTCTTAAGCATGTACATAAAAAAGGATATTTAAGAAAAAACCAAGAACGCATCCCTTTAGATTATGCCTTTGTCATGACCAATGGAAAAGAGGTAATGGCAGTGGATACCATGGGCTATCACCTTCCTGTGAGAAAAAGCAGGTTGATTCCAAGACAGGAGAGACTTGTGTATGAGATGATTGATGGCATGGATCCAGAATCCTTTGATTTCGACCAGCATCAATTTAATAAAGAATATCATTTGTTATCCTTAGAACCAAGTTCAATGGTAGGCCTTACAAGGAAGGAAAGACAACTAAAGCAATTACTAATGATGACATTAGATCAATTACATCAGTCAGGGAATATATCCGAAATTCGGTATTGGCTAACGGAATGGGATCCTAGTCAGTACTCAAGAATTATGGAGATGGATCAAGAAGAAGCATGGAACTTACTATATTATGGTGTGATTGAAGGATGGAGTCGGGCACATGAAGATCTGTGTGAAAAAATGGTGAAGGGACAACCTTTCTTTGAGAAGATGTGGGAATTAGAGCAAGGGGATCGATTTGATTCGCCAAAAAGAACTTCTTATTAAAAGGGATTGGGACAAAGCTTATTTTACCAACCAAAAAGATGATTCCTCGTTTATTTCGGGGAACCATCTTTTTTAATTTGATCTATTTTTCCTAGTGGCATTTATATAATTTACTTGTTCTTCTTCACTCTTCCAAGTCCCATAGCCTTTTTAGCTTTAGCGAGAATTTTATCAGCTTGCTTTCTTGCTTTTTCAGCTCCAAGATCTAGAATCTCGTCTAATTCCTGTGAGTTTATTAACTCGTTATACTTCTCTTGAATGGGTTGGAGAGTTTGTATAACAGCTTGCGCTACACCGAATTTAAATTCTCCATATCCTTTTCCTCTATATTCATTAACTAATTCCTCTATAGAGCGATTAGAACAACTGGAGTAAATCATTAGTAAATTAGAAACTCCCGGCTTTTTTTCAGGATCAAAAGTAACTATGCCTTCCGAGTCTGTAACAGCACTTTTAATTTTCTTTTCTATTTGTTTTGGTTCATCCAACATAAAAATCGTTGCCTTTTGATTTTCATCTGATTTACTCATTTTCTTTTCGGGCACTTGAAGAGACATGATTCTAGCTCCAACTTTTGGAATTCGTATTTCAGGGATTGTGAAAACAGGAAGATATCGGTTATTAAAACGCTGGGCTAAATCTCTTGTCAATTCTAAATGTTGCTTTTGATCTTCTCCCACTGGAACGATGTCGGTTTCATATAATAAGATATCTGCAGCCATTAAAGGAGGATAAGTAAGAAGTGCAGAGGAAACACCTTCTTTTCCCTTGGAAAGGGATTTGTCCTTGAATTGTGTCATTCTTTCTAGCTCACCTAGATACGAAATGGATTGGAGCATCCATCCTAGTTGCGTATGTGCAGATACTTCCGATTGAATAAAAAGAGTTGATCTTTCTGGATCAATTCCAGAAGCCAGGTAAAGGGCAGCCAGCGAACGGATATTTCCTCTTAATTTTAACCGATCTTGTGGAACTGTGATTGCATGCTCATCTACTATACAAAAGTAACAATCATGCCCATCCTGTAGCTCTACAAATTGTTTCATAGCCCCCAAGTGATTTCCTAGGGTCAAAGTTCCACTTGGTTGAATTCCGGAAAAAATGTTTGTCATTAAAATCACCTCGTTTAATTTTGTGCATAAAAAAAATTCATACGATCCCTATCAAAGGGACGAATGAACCGCGGTACCACCCTAATTACCTCTTGAAAGAGGTCTCTTACTTGGTCAGTTAACGCCTGAATACGGTGCGAAAGAGCACAGCTCCAAAGTTCCATTTCCATATCTTCATGGTACCTGTTTACACCAACCACAGGTTCTCTTGTTATCCAGAGGAAGTATGTACTTACACTTCATCATTGCTTTATTATGGTTGAAATTATAATAGATTGAATAAGGTATATGCAAGACCTTAAATCTAAAATTGATAAAAAACAAAAAGAGCCACGAACATGATTAGAAGAAGCATTACACCTTGAAAAAAAACGACATATAAAAAAGTTTGGTTTACTTTTTCAGAAATGGGGGGCTTTGGTTCCCACTCATCAAGTAAATCACGACTTTTGCTAATCCTAAAGAAAAATCGGCGGAATCCGAATATAACTCCATCAAAAAACTGACCTTTTATTACAAACAGGGCAATTCCCATAAATAAATAGGCAGAACTAAGGTAAAATAAAATATTAATCAAAGTGGAAAGTTGCTTCGGAGTGGAACTGATAAGGAAAAATAATGTACCTACTACTAAATTTAACATTAGTAACCACCATTTATTAGTAAGAAATTTCATTTTGCTCATCCTTGTTTTTTTTTTTTTGTAATTATAGCACAAGTTTGTATAGTTAGGAGTGCATTAAAAGGTGATAGAATTTAAACGCAGGAAAAGCTCAAGCCTCCTTCAAACAAGAAGATCAATTGTGTTTGCGAAAAAGCTATAAGTAGTTTTGCTTACTACGATGACAAAAACTTTGAACTCGATGAAGCTAGACATGTTTTGTACTTTTGTTTAAAAAAGCATAAGGTGTTTATTATACTTTTACAAATTAATGAGTCTTTTGTACTATTTTATGTAACTTAAATGCAATGTTTATGCGGTTTTATACAGAAAACGAAAAAAAAATGATGCAAAATTGTTAGAAAACTTGTATAATTCATTTTGTAGGTAAAATCATCTACACAATATTTAGAAAATTATATTAAAAAGGGGAGGTCATTTTCAAAAATGAAAAAGAAAAATTGGCTATTGTTAGTACTAGCTTTAGTTCTTAGCATGTTCTTAGCGGCATGTGGAGGCGATGATGAAGGCAATAATACTGCTAACAACGGTGGCGACAGCACAAATAACACAGCTGATAATGGAGAGAACAATACTGCTGATTCTGACGGTCAAGTAGAAGAGCAAGTACTTAACTTCATGAACGGGGATACAATCCCAACTATGGACCCTTCAATTGCAACAGATACTTATGCATTTGAATTCCTTGGTGCTTCAATGGAAGGACTTTATCGTCTTGGACCAGATGCTCAACCAGTTGATGGTATGGCAACTGACCACACAGTAAGTGACGATGCGTTAACTTGGACTTTCACTTTGCGTGAAGATGCTACATGGTCTAATGGTGACCCTGTAACAGCACACGACTTTGTATATGCATGGAGACGTGCGGTAGACCCAGCTACTGGATCTGAATATGGTCCTTATATGATGGGTGGAGTTATCAAAAATGCAATTGCAGTAAACAAAGGTGAAGTACCTGTTGATGAATTAGGTGTTAGAGCTGAAGGTGACTACACATTAGTAGTTGAACTTGAGCAACCAGTACCTTATTTTGAATCTTTAACTACTTTCGGTACTTTTCTACCATTAAATGAAGCATTTGTTGAAGAGCAAGGTGACCAGTTTGCAACAAGCACTGACACTTTACTATTCAATGGACCATTCTCTCTTGAAGCATGGGAAAACATTGCAGATAGTTGGGAGCTTCATAAACGCACTGATTATTGGGATGCTGAAAATGTAAAACTTGATAAGGTTACTTTCCAAGTAGTGAAAGATGTTCAAACTGGAATCGACCTTTATGAGCAAGGTGTAGTAGATCGTGCGGGTCTTTCTTCTGACCATGTAGATGTATATTCTACACATGAAGACTTCAGAACAATCGAGCAAACGGTCGTATTCTACTTTAAGTTTAACCAAGAGCGTCTTGGTGAAAAGACTCCATTAGCTAATGTTAATGTGCGTCAGGCAATTTCAAGAGCGTTTGATAAAGAAGCATTAACTGATGAAATCCTTAACAATGGTTCTATTCCAGCTAACGGACTCGTTCCTAAGAACTTTGTAACACATCCTGAAACTAAGGAAGACTTCCGTGACATCAATGGAGACCTTTCTGCATACGATGTGGAAGCAGCTCAAGAATATTGGGCAACAGCTCTTGAAGAGCTAGGAACTGACACAGTAGAACTTGAATTACTTGGTGATGATAGTGAAACTGCTAAGAACATGCATGAATACATTAAGAACCAGCTTGAAACAAATCTTCCTGGTTTAACAATTAATCTTAAGAACGTTCCTTTTGAGCAACGTTTAGATGCTGATACAAACCAAGATTACGATATTCAATTCGCTGGATGGGGTCCTGACTATCTTGATCCTAACACTTGGTTAAATCTATGGGTAACTGATGGTGGAAACAATATGATGAGCTATTCTAACCCAGATTATGATGCTCTTATCGATGCTGCTGCAACTGAGCTTGCACTTAAGCCAGTTGAACGTTTCGAAGCATTCTTAGAAGCTGAAAAGATCTTATTCGAAGATGCAGCTATCGCTCCTGTATACCAAAGAGCGGTTGCTCAACTTTGGAAGCCATATGTAAAAGATATTCAAGTTAACCCATTCGGACCTGATTATGAGTATAAGTGGGCTTACAAAGGCGCAGAGTAATAAAAGATAAAACTTTCTATTCCGAATTGAATTAGGATAGATAACATAGGGTAGGAGAGTATATGTCCGTATTGGAGTATGCTCTCTTTTGCCTGTTATTCTAAAAAAAAACTTACAAAAGACAATATTCTGTCAATTACTACAAGATTTCGACAATAATCAGGAGGTGTTGAGATGGCACGTTATATCCTTCAAAGAATCGTCTATATGCTGATCACACTATTTTTGATCGCATCCCTTTCGTTCTTTTTAATGAAATTCCTACCTGGAACCCCTCTGAGCGCTGAAAACAAATTATCAGAAGAACAAAAAGAGATTGTATTGGAAAAGTACGGATTAAATGATCCGATCCCTGTCCAATATATAAATTATCTAGGTGGATTAGTTCAAGGTGATCTTGGTATTTCCTTTCAGTTTGATAGTACCCCTGTAACCCATATTCTAGCTGGACGAATTGGACCATCCGCACAGTTAGGTGGGCAAGCCATGTTAGTTGGTACTATACTTGGGATCCTGCTGGGATTACTGGCAGCAATAAGGCACGGAGGTTTTTGGGATTATACCTCAACCATTACAGCCGTTCTAGGTAAATCCATACCGTCTTTCGTGTTTGCTGGTCTACTACAATGGGTCTTAGCTGTTAGATTTGAGTTATTACCTGTTGGATTGTGGAAGGGCTTTGAATATTCTATATTACCGACAATTGCTCTGATGATCTTTCCACTAGCAACTGCAGCTCGTTTTACAAGAACTGAAATGCTCGAGGTTTTAGGATCGGATTATATTACGACAGCAAGAGCAAAAGGAGTAAATGAGTACGGAGTTGTCTTTAAGCATGGTTTAAGAAATGCTTTAATTCCGCTTGTTACTATTTTAGGACCAATGGCAGTTAGTTTAATGACAGGAACTCTTGTTATTGAAAAAATCTTTGCTATTCCTGGTCTTGGTGAGCAGTTTGTGAATTCTGTAATGGTGCTTGATTACCCAACAATAATGGGAACAACTTTACTATTTGCTGTCTTGTTTGTTGGTATTATTTTGGTTATTGACCTCCTGTATGGCCTCATTGACCCAAGAATTCGACTTGCGGGAGGAGAAAAATAATTATGGAAAATAAAAATATAGATAAAAATTTATTCGTTCCCGCAAAGAAAAGAGATGATGAGAGTGATAAAATCTCTCGCCCAAGTCGTACATTTTTGCAGGACGTGACAAGAAGTATTGTAAGAAATATTCCTGCCATTTCATCTATAATCATTCTACTTATTATTATTATTATGAGTTTTGCTGGACCAAGCATGAATGATTATGGCTTTGACGATCAAGATTTATCAAGAGCAAAGTTGCCACCTCGAGTAGCAGCACTCGAAAACATTAGCTGGTTAGGTTTTGATGGAAAATTAGAGGGAACCTATGATGGCGATGATGTAGAAGATGCAACAAAAAATGCCTACGCACGTTATAGTAATAAGGAAGAGTTTATTGAAATTGAAGTTTTAGATGAAGGTGATGGAACAAATGATTCCGCACAGGTTAAAGCTTCTTATGCTGTATATGAAGCCAAAGGATTGACAGATACCTATTTCTGGTTTGGAACGGATGGTCTTGGTCGTGACCAATGGACACGTGTTTGGGAAGGAACAAGAATCTCACTTTATATCGCCTTCCTAGCTGCGATAATTGACCTAGTTATTGGAGTTGCTTACGGTGGTATTTCAGCTTATTATGGTGGACGAGTTGATAACGTCATGCAGCGTATTATTGAAGTTCTTGTTGGTATTCCAAACTTGGTTGTTGTGTTACTGATGATAATTGTCTTAGAACCGGGTATTTTATCGATAACCATTGCTTTGACGATAACCGGCTGGACTGGAATGGCCAGGATCGTCCGAGGGGAAATACTAAAATTAAAGAATCAAGAGTTTGTTTTAGCATCTAGGACATTAGGTGCTCCTGATCGAAAGATTATTATCAGACACTTAGTACCGAACGTAGTTGGACTGATTATTATTAATACTATGTTCACAATCCCAAGTGCTATTTTCTTTGAAGCATTTTTAAGCTTTATTGGTTTGGGAATTACTCCTCCAGAAGCATCATTGGGATCCTTAATTGAAAGTGGTTTTGAGACCATCCGTATATATCCATATATGCTTCTATATCCTGCGATTATAATCTCTATAATCATGATCGCATTCAACTTATTAGCAGACGGATTACGTGATGCATTTGATCCTAAAATGCGCGACTAGAAAGGTAGGTGTTAGATATGTCAAAAATTTTAGAAGTAAAAGATCTACAAGTTTCATTTGACACCTACGGCGGTGAGGTTAAAGCTGTGCGTGGTGTAAATTTTGATTTAAATAAAGGGGAGACTCTTGCAATTGTTGGAGAGTCTGGTTCTGGTAAATCCGTTACAACCAAAGCATTAATGAAGCTTATTCCAAAGCCACATGGCTATATCAAATCTGGTCAAATTTTGTTTGAAGGCCAAGATCTAGTAAAAAAATCTGATAAACAGATGCAAAAAATTCGTGGTAAAGATATTTCTATGATTTTCCAAGATCCAATGACATCATTAAACCCAACGATGAAAATTGGAACACAAATCATGGAAAGCTTAATTAAACACCAAAAAATGAATCGTACACAAGCAAAAAAACGTGCAATTGAATTATTAGAGTTAGTTCAAATCCCTAATCCTGCGCAAAGAATTAGTCAATATCCGCACCAATTCTCCGGTGGTATGAGGCAACGTGTAGTCATTGCGATAGCTTTAGCATGTAATCCAAAGATATTAATTGCGGATGAACCTACAACTGCGCTTGATGTTACCATACAGGCTCAAATTCTTGAGTTGATGAAAGATATTCAAAAGAAAGTTGATTCATCTATCATCTTTATTACACATGACCTTGGTGTTGTTGCTAATGTTGCAGACCGTGTGGCAGTAATGTATGCAGGAAAAATTGTTGAAATTGGAACAGTAGATGAAATTTTCTATAATCCTAAACACCCTTATACTTGGGGGTTGTTAGGATCAATGCCAACATTGGATAGTTCAGAGGAAGAATTATTTGCTATTCCTGGAACACCTCCTGACCTGCTTCACCCACCAAAGGGCGACGCATTTGCTCCACGAAATGAATTTGCTCTTGAAATTGATTTTCAAGAAGATCCACCACTATTTCCGGTTCCGGGCTCAGATACTCATTTTGCAGCAACTTGGCTTTTACATGAGTATGCTCCAAATATTGAGCCACCAGAATCCGTGAAGAAAAGAATGAAGGGTATTATGTCTTCATCTAGTGGTCTAAGAGGTGATGAATAGTGAGCCAAGAAAAATTACTAGAAGTTAAAGGTTTAAAACAGTATTTTAAGACAGGAAGAAAAAGTATAGTAAAAGCCGTTGATGGTCTTACTTTTGATATATATAAGGGAGAAACCTTTGGACTTGTAGGAGAATCGGGTTGTGGTAAGTCTACAACAGGTAGAACGATAATTCGTCTATATGAAGCAACTGAAGGAGAAGTTCTCTTTAAAGGTGAAAATGTCCAAGGTAAAATGCCTAAATCTGAATTAAAGAAGTTTAATCGAAAGATGCAAATGATCTTCCAAGACCCATATTCTTCTTTAAATCCACGTATGACAGTTATGGATATTATCGCAGAAGGTATTGATGTTCATGGACTTGCGAAGGATCCTAAAGATCGTCGAGATCAAGTTTATCAGTTGTTAGAGACAGTAGGTCTTGACCGTTCACATGCTAGTCGTTATCCTCATGAGTTTAGTGGAGGTCAACGTCAACGTCTTGGTATAGCTCGTGCCCTTGCTGTTAAACCCGAATTTATTATTGCTGATGAGCCGATATCCGCATTGGATGTATCCATTCAAGCACAGGTAGTTAATCTGCTTGAAAAACTACAAGATGAGATGGACCTAACTTTTTTATTTATTGCCCATGATTTATCAATGGTAAAGTATATAAGCGATCGTATTGGAGTTATGTACTATGGGAGGCTTGTAGAATTAGCTGATGCAGATGAGCTTTATAAGAATCCAGTTCATCCGTATACCCAATCTTTATTATCAGCTATTCCACTACCAGATCCAGATTATGAGCGCAATCGTAAACGTGTTCCTTATGATCCAAGTCAACATGATACAAGTGAAGTGCCTGAATTTAGAGAAATTGGTCCTCGTCACTGGGTATTGTGTACATCTAAGGAATTTGAACAATACAAGGCAAAAATGAAACCATAAGTTATAAGAGCTGTCCTAATTGAAATTCAATTAGGACAGCTCTTTTACTATCAGATTTTATAAGTTGGAGTGAAAAACGGAATTCCAGCTTTGTAAGACAATAAAGTATAAAATCTGTCTAGCTTTAGCGAAAAAGCTTCCTCGAGTAATCTTCGAAGTTTTTGCTCCGAGTAATCGCAGGAAGGAAAGCAACATAGAGTTATCGACTAGAGTCGGTTCCCTCCTCTCATTCGATAAGTCAACATCGATTCACTTTGTAAACCGTGTTTCCTATATCTCAGAGGATCGCAGGCTAAAACCGCCACATCGTGTGGCAACGCCTACGTGACCCACATCCTGTGGGCCTCACCGCTTTACGTCGATGATCAAGGGCGCTTGCGCTTTTCTTATTGAAATGATTGGCGGCTACTTATAAAGTGTTTTTAGTTAATGTGTTCTCGTTATTGCGAACTCTTAGGGACGTTTTATCCCGCATGAACGAGTAGCCAACCATGAAGAAAACTTCACCAACAAGGATGAAAAAAATTTGCTTTATTTTCATGGGAGTAATACCCCACCTTAAGTCTTAAGTGAAACGAAAAGAGTAGGTGGGGAAAAAACGCCAGTAAATGTCCGATTGTTTCAAGGGCCTTTAGGTCATACCCTTGGGCGCTAATAATCAGTGGGGGGCGGCCAGTGATTGAAGTTTCGAACTTCTACAGTTTCCAAAAAAAGGGCTAGTAGTCAACTGAGTACTCACATATACTGAAAAGGGGGAATGGAGCAGTCATAAGAGTGGAAGAGTGTTCATAAATATAAAGGAAAGCGAAGAAGGTCTCAAAAAACGCCGACTTGGATTGAATTTCCTACCCCATTTACGTATAAACTCCGTTATAATGGATTTACAAAATAAAAGTGGGAGCATGATGATACATATGGAGAAAAACATTTTACGAAAACTTTCAAAGTACGCCACAATCTTTTTAATAGGGCTTTCAATACCTTTTGTTGTACAAGCAGAGGAAAATGAGAATGCACAAGAAAAAGTGGTGAACTTCCATAGTGAGAGCATGGTTGAATTAACTGAAAAAAAGTTGCCAGATACTGTAGCTCGATTTGTCTATGATTCAGGATTAGATTTTGAATACCCTGAAGCTGTAAGAGGAATATACTTAACTGGTAATTCGGCAGGTGGTTCACGGCTTCCACAATATATTGATATGATTAAAAACTCAGATTTGAATTCTATGGTAATTGATGTAAAAGAAGATAATGGAATGCTCACTTTTAGACCAGATGAAGATTCACCTTATTATGAAAGATCCAGAAATCTAATGAGCAATCCAAGAGAGATTTTGGAAAAATTAGAAGAAGAGCAAATTTATCCAATTGCCCGTATTGTAGTATTTAAAGATACTCAGCTTGCACAAGACAAGCCAGAATGGTCTTTCTTAGACTCTAGCGGAAAAGTTTGGAAGAATAATAAAGGAGAGTCCTTTGTAAACCCGTTTGTAAAGGATGTATGGGAATATAATGTAGGAGTTGCAAAAATGGCTGCTGAGTTGGGTTTCCAGGATATTCAATTTGACTATGTCCGTTTCCCAGAAGGTTTTGAAAGAAGAGATAAAGAGTTAAGATACAGTGAAGGTGATTACGTGGACTATGAAGGTGACAATGTACAGAAAAGGGTGCAGGCAGTTACCGATTTTGTTGAATATGCACGCGAAGCTTTAAAGGGCTACGATGTTGATGTATCTGTAGATATATTTGGTTATTCAGCAACGATCCCAGAAGCTCCTGGAATTGGACAAAACTTTACAAAAATCTCTGAAAATGTAGATGTTATCTCGTCTATGATTTACCCAAGTCACTGGACTTCCTATTTTGGTATTGCAAAACCCGATACAGAGCCATATAAGCTTGTTCAAGAATATGTCAAAGTAGAAAATGAACGCTTAGGAGAACTTGAAAATCCACCGACATCACGTCCTTGGATTCAAGACTTTGAAGCACCCTGGTTGTATCCGTCAGGAGTTCCTGTCTTCCAATATGGCAAAAAAGAAGTTGAAGATCAAATTCGTGCGCTAAATGAAGCAGGAATCAAAGAATTTCTAATCTGGAATGCCAACAACAGATATACAGAAGGTGTTGACTACACCCCGTTAAATTAGACAATGTTATAGGACAAAAAAGATGATTCCTCATTAAATTTGAGGAATCATTTTTTTCTATTGCTGTTTAATACCTTCATTAGTGGGTATATATAAAAAGGACTGCCTGATGCAGCCCCTTCTCTGTATCACTTATTTTTTTGTCCCACCCACAGCTTTCCAATTGTTTTGGTAGGAACGACCTTTACCAAGATATTCTTTACTGTTTTTCTTTCCTATTACCTTTGTACCAATTCCATTAACTATAACAGCTAAGAAAGCAGTGAGACCTATAACTAATAATGCGATAAGAACTGTATCAAGAATTAAACTTCCCATTAGCGATCCCTCCTTCATTATCTCTTTCTATATTCTATTGTAGAATATGTTTCATCATTTTTGAAGAGAATAAATAAAATAAAGTAAAATTTCAATCCATGGAAGGCTTCCCCATTGATTGATAGTACCTAAAGGAATGACCTAAGCGACTTGAATACGACAGTTACTTCTAAGAGGGAGGAGTCTTACGGAGACTTTCTCCTGAAAAATAGGAAAATTTTGCTATCTACCACAGTCCGCTGGGCTGTGGTATTTTCAATCTATAGAAACCAATATTCTAAAACAAATATTTTTTGATAAACACCAACATTGGGATGCCTTCAAAGCTAAACATGGAGATAAAATTCGTCCTGTCGTGATTAAGGAGGTTGAAAATTTTCCCGACTGTGGGTCTTTAGTGAATGCTCCTACTAAGAAATTCTTACACTTAACGAATTGAGTATCAATCAACTATTTGTACATTTTCAGAATCACGTTGAGGGGGAGATGAATCTTCTTGGCCTTTTTCTAAATCATAAATTACTTTAACTCTACTTCCTTTTTGTATTTTATTGTATAAATCTTCTTCCACACTAAAATACACCCCGTTTTTTTGCATGGATATTTTTTTCAATTCTTCATCTGTACTCGACATTATTGTATCTTTTTCAATTTTAGGAACTACTAGTATTTGATAACTACTATTAAATATTCTCTTTAGCACAACATAACCACCAAATTCACTTAGGTCTTTATTATCGTTTTGTTCGAGATTAGAACAACTAACTAAAAATATAGAACAAATGAATAAAAAAACAACAGATTTAAATTGTTTTTTCATCTTAACGCTCCTCCTAAATAATTTTGCTGAAATTTAATTTTACCATATTTTATAGTTATCATATAATTATTTGAAAAAAATTAAAAAAGTTACAAAATTTAGCAGGAATTAGTAATGAAAATATGGAACTCTAGAATTATAAATAATTAAGCAGGTTTTTCAATGAAAAAGAATTTCTATCGCACTTTAATATTAATTCCATATATCGGACTATTTTTAGGGGTAAATTCATTCTCTAATGCTGAACCTGGAAATGCTTTAGATTTTAAAGAACTGAAAGAAAATATAAAGTACAGATTAGAAATGGGATTAAATGCAGATGAGGAATATATTCAAGAAATTAACATGAACAGTGTTGATAATAATTCGAAGAAAAAACATGGTATTTACTTAACAGATAAAGAGTTAAATGAAATTGAAATATGAATTGCTAAACAGAAAGAAAAAATCCCTGAAATCAAAAAATATATTAGTAGTTCTTCTTTTGCCCCATATTTTTCCGGTATATACATTGATCAAGCAAAAGGAGGAGAAATTAACATAGGATTTAAGAAAAATGAGGAAGATATAGTCAAATTATTAAATGAAATAAAGAGTATTTATAATGATGACAAAAAGATAAAAGTATTTACAGCTAAATATTCCTATAGTGACCTAAATGAGCTCAACAAAAAAAATGTTCTAAATAAAAAAGAATTAAAAGAAGAAGGACTTAATATTATAAGTGTTTCTTCCAATTTCAAAAATCAGACTGTAGATATTGGAATACTTCCACTTACAGAAAAATCTGTTACAAGGCTTATGGATTTATTTGGTAGAACTAGAATTACAGTCTTTGAGGAAACAACGGAAGGAACGGAAGATTCATCACGCTATGACCAATATAGACCTTTAATGGGGGGGATTATACTCGAAGGTTTAAGTTGCACAGGTAGCTTCTCAAGTACAGGATCTTATTATATAACTGCAGGTCACTGTGGAAGTGTAGGTGAAACAATAGGTACAATTACTAAGGTAGCTAATTCTGGACCAGTAGATGCGGCTCTCATAAAGGTTGATAATACAAGTTGGCTTAGTAATGATCTTTTTGCACAAAGTCCAAGAGATAGAGAAATTACAGATTGGCAAGCTGAGTATGAAGAAAATGAAGGAGATTATGTGTGTAAAGCGGGCTACAAAACCGGCTATACTTGTGGAACTGTTACAAGCACTTATTACTCTGTTAGAACCCACCACAATATGACAGTTGCAAGTTATACAAGGGACGGTGGAGATAGTGGGGACCCCGTATTTAATGGGAACCAATTAAGAGGCATTTATGAAGGCACTAGTTCCTTAGGTGCTGTATATAGTCAAATAGATAATGTACAATATGCTTTAGGTATCGGTGTTAGAACTTATTAACTTTTCGAAAGAATGTTCTAGACAAGTTTCAGTAGGTCCTTTTAATATGACTATTCAAAATTAAAGGGTAAAAGTTGTTTTTGCAAAATAGACATCAAGTAAATAATATCCCAGACTAATTAGTGAATGAAAAAATGTAAATGGTCTCAATGTTAAAAAGGAGTAAATTTTATTCTAACGGGTTCTATTTTCAAGTACACACAATCTATTTCACAATATAAAAAGCAAGTGATTTCTCAATGGAAATCACTTGCTTTTTTGTGTTGGATTATAAGAAAGGAATTAAAACATGATTAAGTACAATAGTTAGACCGCTCACCTATAAGTCAAAGGTGGAATGGTTTTTGTTTTTTCATTTATTTTAAATATCTTTTTATAAGTTCTTATTCTTATGATATAACTTTAAGAATATCCGGGATATTCTTAAAGAACAGGTGGAAAAAAGGGGTATCCATTTTGGACAGGGGGGGAATTTAATGTTTTTTCAGCGGATATTTTGGATAACTCCACCTATCCAAAATGGACAAGTGCCACCTATTCATTTTGGATACCCTAACTTATTCTAATGGAATAGGGTAGGATATAAAATAAGGCATTCATTTAACATTTTGGCAAAAGTTGTTTATAATAAATAATGACTAAATAAAAAGGGAGTAGATCAATGAATTGGTATGAAAAATTGAATCAGTATTTTCCAATTGAAGAAATGAAGTCAAAGGACCATATGGAGACCCTACTTAAAGAAAAATCAGAGGTTTATCATAAGGATGAGGGTCCGAATCATGTGTTAATGTATGCTGAATTCGATTCATTCATTTTTATTGACTATGTGTATGTTTCGGGTAATGTGAGGGGGCAAGGATTGGGCCACAAGCTTATTGAAAAGCTTAAGTCCAAAAATAAGCCTATTATTCTTGAGGTAGAGCCAGTGGATTATGAGGACTCTGATACTGAAAAACGTCTTCATTTCTATAAGCGTGAAGGATTCATTCATGCTCAATCTATTGGATATACACGTCGGTCGTTGGCAACTAATGAAATGAATCAAATGGAGATCTTGTATTGGTCTCCAAATGAGGGAGATTCAGAAGAAACGATCTATGAGAAGATGAAAAGGATGTATGAAGATATTCATACGTATAAAGATGAGAAGTTTTATGGCAAGTCTTATCAGCCTGTTGAAGAGGTTTTAACATTAGACGAGAATAGAGAGTCAGAAGATATTTTAAACTCCTTAGATAGAACAAAAGCATAAACGTAAAGGAGAGAAATAAGTCAAAGGTAGATACCTTTGACTTATTTCTTTTGAGTAACTTTTTTAAATTGGAGTGGAAAATGGATTCCCTATTTTGAAAGATAATAAAGGATAAAATTTGTTTAACTTCAGCGGAAAAGGTTCATTGAGTAATCTTCGAAGTTTTTGCCCCGAGTAAGGAAAGCTACTTAGACCTTCTTCACAGAAACAAGTGTTTTTCTTGTTTCGAGGGGTAGCCTATCGACTAGAGTCGGTTCCCTCCTCTCCTTCGATAAGTCAACATCGATGAAGGAGATTCGGTTAAAAACGCGACATCGTGTTGGGACTGCGATTACTCGTCCCACCGAAATAATTCGCAACACCGAACGGACTCGCATCCTGCGAGCCCTCGTGAACCGTGTTTCCTTTATCTGGGAGGGAACGTAGGCTAAAACCGCGACATCGTGTCGCAACGCCTACGTGACCCACATCCTGTGGGCCTCACCGCCTTACGTCGATGATCAAGGGCGCTTGCACTTTTCTTATACTATCAGCTATAACTTTAGTTGGTTGATAGTATTAGTAAAACTAAGGATTTCGTCATTGGGACTTGCACCCAAGATTATAAGGGCTTCTAAGAAAGCAAAATACGCTTCAAGAATCCCTTTAACGATAAGGCGAAAAAATCAAGTAGAAAACATTAAAAAAATTTCTCATTTTCATTAAAAAGAGGTTTTATTGAGAATAGAATAGGGGATAAGACCTATCAGGGATTTGCTTCTAAATTAGATTTAAAAAGGATCTTACGTATACTTGACAGATGTAGTATACTTATAATTAGAAAAGTTATTTATACTTATTACAAAGTAATAAGTTGTTCAATTGTTCAACATTTAGAAATATATATAACCTTATAGTAAGGAGTGAAGATGATGGTCACACTTTATACTTCACCGAGTTGTACATCATGTCGAAAAGCAAAATCCTGGCTCGAAGAACATAACATCCCATATCAAGAAAGAAATATTTTTTCTGAGCCACTGACTATTGATGAAATTAAAGAAATTTTGCGAATGACAGAGGATGGTACGGACGAAGTTATTTCTACGCGTTCTAAAGTGTTTCAAAAGCTTAATTTGAATATTGACCAAATGCCAATGCAGGATTTGTTTGAATTAATTCGAGACAATCCAGGTTTGCTTAGACGCCCAATCATTCTAGATGAGAAGCGGTTACAGGTGGGTTACAATGAAGATGAAATTCGTCGCTTTCTCCCAAGAACAGTTCGTACTTACCAACTAAGAGAAGCACAAAGAATGGTAAACTAATATTTTTATAATAGCAAAAAACCCTTGCTTGCAAGGGTTTTTTGCTATTATATAGGAAGGTTTGTACTATTTTTTCTTCTGGTTTATTAAATATCCAGCAACAATCACAAATGATATGATGAGAATTGTGAGAAAGACATTAATCTTAGGAATCCTTTCGAATATGTCAGCCATGTAATCCTCACCCACTATCATTTCACTGGCAGTATAAGCTAAAATACCAGCTCCTATATAGATTAAAATGCTAAATCGCTCCATTAAAGCAAGAATTAATTTGCTACCCCAAATAATGATAGGAACCGAAATAAGCAGCCCTGTTGCTACCAGTAGAATATTTCCTTTGGAAGCCCCTGCAATGGCAAGAACATTATCAAACCCCATAACAAAATCGGCAAATACAATGGTTTGTACAGCTTTAATAAGACTTGTACTCCCTTTAATGTCTATTTCTTCATCTTGTTCGGTAAGTAAGTTAATAGCAATAAAAATCAATAAGAGTCCACCAACCAATGATAGGTAGGGTATTGCAAGCAAATAAACAGCAACTGCGGTTAACATCACTCGGACAACAATGGCAAGGCCTGTACCCAAAAAAATCGCTTTATTTCTTTGGTGAGAGGGTAGATTTCTACTTGCCATTGCGATAACAATGGCATTATCTCCACCAAGAATAATATCGATTCCAACAATAACTAAAATAGATTTAATAATTTCCAGATCCAAACAAAAACCCCCTAATATACTAGTGACAAAGTAGAATTTGTGAGCTAAAATATACAAAATGCGAAAAAGATATGTTATAGTAATCTTTCAAATACAAATTCTAAACTAACTATAGGCATATATTTGTTTTTTGTTTTTCTAGGTGTTTCAGTTTTCATTTTATGATTCACTGTCATAAAATATATATAAAGAAATAAAGTTTTATGATTAAACTTTAAGTTTACAGGGAATGGTTTGAAATATTGGCTAAAGGGTAAAAGGGTTAAAAGTCCCTTTCTAAAAAAAGGTTAGAAGGGAGAGTCACCAAATGGAAATCGAGCGTATTAATGAGCATACCGTAAAGTTCTATATTTCCTACATCGACATTGAAGATCGTGGCTTTGATCGTGAAGAAATATGGTATAACCGTGAGAAAAGTGAGCAGCTTTTCTGGGAAGTAATGGATGAAGTAAATGATAAAGGGGATTTTTCAGTAGATGGTCCGTTGTGGATACAGGTCCAAGCAATGGATAAGGGCTTAGAGATTTTAGTAACGAAAGCGCAGCTATCCAAGGATGGTCATAAAATTGAATTGCCAATGGAAGGCGGAGAAACGATTGATATGCCAGTGGATGACAAGATCGAATCTCTTTTAGATCAACAGTTCAACAATAAGCATAATAACAAAAAAGAAAGAGATGAATCTGACCCATTGCATTTTGTTCTGCGTTTCCAAAGCTTTGAAGATGTCATTCAGCTTTGTCATTCCTTTGAGCCTTCTGACTTGATCGAAGAGAAACTATACTCCTATGACGACAAATACTATCTATTTGTAGATTTTGTAGATATGGATGCAACAGATGATGAGCAAGAGGATCTACTTAGCAAGTTGCTCGAGTTTGGAAATGAAACGTCGGTTACTTTCCATGTTTTAGAAGAGTATGGTAAAACCATTTTGTCTGACCATGTATTTGAGCAAATTAAGCACTATTTTAAAAAATAAGTAAGAACCTTGGACATTCGTATCTTTGCGAATGTCCTTTCTGTATTTTGAATAACCTAATGATGGACGAGGGGGGGAAGGCTATGTTCAAACGAATCCAGATTTTTATCTTTTTAGTCCTTCTAATTTCATTTTTTTACATCACTTATTCTATTTGGGAAGGCAGAATAATCGGAGCTTTATCGATAATTCTTACGATTTCAACGATTTTAATTGCTATTTTAATCTTTCTCGAAAATCGTCACCCGACCCAAACGCTAGCATGGTTTTTGGTGTTAGCAGCCTTTCCTATCGTTGGCTTTTTCTTTTATCTTCTGTTTGGGAGAAATTTTAGAAAAAAGAAGATGTTTAAGGAAAAAGGGGAACTTGATGATCAGGCCTTTGAAAAAATAGAAGGGAATCGTCAAGTAGATTTGTCTTATATGGAGCAAATGGGGGATCACCAAAAGTTGCTTTTTTCTTTAGCGCAAAAACTAGGAAACACTCCAATTTCTTTTCATACCGAGACAAAGGTACTAACTAATGGGGATGAAACCTTTACATATCTTTTTAAAGAAATAAAGAATGCAACAGACCATATTCATTTAGAATACTATATCGTTCGAGATGATAAAATCGGTCAAGAACTTAAAGAATTATTGATTTTAAAGGCCAAAGAGGGGGTTAAGGTAAAGTTTTTATATGACGCGGTAGGAAGCTGGCAGTTGTCACGAAAGTATCTCCAGGAGCTTTTAAATGCAGGAATAGAGATTACGCCATTTTCGCCAGTTAAGCTTCCTTTTCTTAATCACAGAATCAATTTTAGAAACCACCGGAAAATAGTGGTGGTTGATGGGCATATTGGATTCGTTGGTGGCTTAAATGTCGGAGATGAATATCTAGGAAGGCATCAATATTACGGAAATTGGCGAGACACTCACATAATGCTTAAAGGTGAAGCTGTTAGGAGCCTTCAGTTAATTTTTTTGCAGGACTGGTTCTACATGACAGGAGAAACCCATTTGACAGCTGAATACCTTTCCCCTCCGTTGGCCTATAAAAAAGATTTGGGTGGAGTTCAATTGATTCCAGGAGGGCCGGATAATGAATGGGAAGTTATTAAGCACGTCTTTTTTTCCATGATTGTATCTGCAAAATCATCCATTTGGATTGCCTCACCTTATTTTATTCCTGATGAGGATATTCTTTCTGCATTAAAAGTAGCTGCTCTAAGTGGAATAGATGTAAGATTGTTAGTTCCTAACCGTCCAGATAAAAAAATTGTCTTTTACGCCTCTCGCTCTTATTTCCCTGAATTATTGGAAGCAGGGGTTAAAATATTTGAGTATGAATCTGGATTTTTACATTCCAAGATTATAATTGTTGACAACGAATTAGCCTCGATTGGAACAAGTAATATGGATATGAGAAGCTTTCACTTAAATTTTGAAGTGAATGCCTTCCTATATAGGACAAATAGCACTCATACTTTGGTGAATGATTTTCTCAATGATTTGGCCAATTCTAAAAGGATTGAGTGGGAGACTTTCAAAAAAAGAACCATATGGAAACGTATGATGGAATCTACGTCAAGACTATTATCCCCCCTACTATAAATGTCGTTAAAAAATTCAAAATTTTTTAGGGAAATAGGAAGGAGATTCAACGAAAAAAGCCGAAGCTTACTCTTATCCCGTACAACGGACAGTCCTATCCCCACCTCAAATCTTAAGTGAAACGATAAAAGTAGGTAGGGGATACGCCTCCTGAAATGCCCGATTGGTTCAAGGGCCTTTAGGTCATGCCCTTGGGTGCTAAAAATCAGTAGGGGACGGACGCTGATTGAAGTTTCACTTTATCTTTTTAAAAGGAGGAGAACTATTGCTTCAAGCTTTTTCACAATCTCATAGGTTGTTAAACACTGCTGCTTATCCCAGGGACGAACTTCTAAAGAAAAAACATGAGTCCTATTTTTGTCCTGAATGTAAAGAAGAGGTGATCCTGAAAGTAGGTCATAAAAATATTCCACATTTTGCTCATAAGAAAACATCCACATGCATTCTCCACCAAGGAGAGTCAAAGTATCACGAACAAGGGAAATATCAATTGTATCAATGGCTTCAAAAGAATAAGATTCCTACAGAGTTGGAAGTGTATTTTCCTAAAACCAGGCAAAGAGCAGATATTATTTTTAACTTTAAGCAAAGAAAATGGGCTCTTGAATATCAATGTTCCTCGCTACCCATGTCCGTTTGGAAACAAAGAACACAATCTTATAGGGAATTAGGTATCTTACCACTTTGGATTTTAGGAGGCAACCGATTAAAAATGGTAAAGGAGGGGGTACTTCGTTTAGATGAACTAGATTATCATGCAATACACTTAAATCAAGCAAGGCAACCACAGCTTATATATTATTGTTCTTCCTCTCAACGCTTTGCCCAATTTTCTCATCTCTATCCTTCTAGTGCCTCTGAAGTACATGGTTTCCTTTCTTATATAAAATTGGAAAATGCTCAATTCACTCAACTTTTTAAGCAAGAAACTTTCCCTTATTCTATGCTGCTAAACAACTGGCAAAAGCAAAAAGAAAACCGTCGTTTAATCCCTATTAACGAGAACAATAAAGAAATAAGAAATTGGAAAAAATTTCTCTATGCCCACGGAATTTCCCCTTTATTAATTCCTTCATCTATAGACCTTCCAGTCCCTCACCAATGGAGAATCAAAATTCCACCCTTTCTCTGGCAAACGTATCTTTATGTTTCCTTAATAATGATGAAGAGCCCAGGAACATTGATAACCCTTTCTATGGCTAAAGCAATTCTGAAAAGTTTTTTTCCAATGGAAGAAAAAATATTATATTCCATTACAAACCATGACCCTTTTCACTCCTACTTGGAGGGACTTTGCTACTTAAACATCCTATCTCCGGTTCAAGAGGAATGCTATATGATTCAAAAGATTGAAGCTCCTCCTCGTGGGATTGAAGAGGCCCTTCATCGCGATCAAGAATTTCTCGCTCTGTTGTTAGAAAAATGGCAATAGAAAAGAATTATCTCGCATGCACGAACAGTATACCCTCCACCTAAAATCTTAAGTAAAATGATAAGAGTTGTTGTGGGATAAGTCCCATGAAAATAAAACATTAAATTTTTCATCCTTGTTGGTGAAGCTTGCTTCATAGTTGGCTGCCCATATATGTCCGATTGGTTCAAGAGCCTTTGGTGCTAACAATTAGTAGGGGGTGGCCACTGGTTGAGGTTTCACTTTATGAAAGGGTAAAAAAAGCTGAGTTGGATAAACTAGTCAACAGAAAGATACGATTCATGGAATTTTGGAAGGTTTTTTCTTCTTCTTAACGAATAGAATTATGTGAGAACATTTAAGGAGGTAAACTTATGGCAACAAAACAATTACCGTCACGCTCTGAAATTCCTGAGGAAAAGACATGGAAGTTAGAAGATATTTTTGAGACAGATGAAAAATGGGAGCAGGAATTTAATCAAATGAAAGAGCTTTATCCTAAAATCCTGGAGTTTAAAGGAAAGCTTGGAGACTCAGCAGAAACTCTTGTACAGATGCTTAAAACACAAGATGAAATATCCATGAGAATTGGAAAGCTCTATACATATGCCCATATGCGATCTGACCAAGATACTACGAACAGCCATTACCAGGACATGAATAATCGCGCGGAGAATCTTTACACGCAGATTGCAAGCTCCATGAGTTACATTGTTCCTGAAATTCTAAGTCTGGAAGAAGGTAAAATTGAAACCTTTGTTGAGTCTAATGAGGAACTTAAAGGGTACCAAAAGACATTAAATGAAATTACTCGTCAAAAACCACATGTTTTGAGTGAGGAAGAGGAGACTTTACTGGCTGAGGTTTCAGAAGTTACATCCAATCCGTCTCAAACCTTCGGAATGCTTAATAATGCTGATCTTACCTTTCCATCCATTAAAGATGAAAATGGAGAGGAAATTGAGGTTACACATGGACGTTATATTAGGTTCTTAGAGTCGAAGGACCGAAGAGTAAGAAAGGATGCTTTCCAGGCTATGTATGATACCTTTGGAAAGTTTAAAAACACCTTTTCTTCAACGTTAAGTGGGACTATTAAAAAGGATAATTTTTACGCGAGGGTGCGAAATTATGATACTGCAAGGCAGTCAGCCCTAGATGCAAACAATATTCCGGAGGAGGTCTATGACAATCTAGTAGAGGCTGTGAATGAAAGGCTTCCTCTCTTGCACAGATATGTAGAGCTTCGTAAAAAAATACTAAAGCAGGATGACCTACATTTTTATGATCTTTATACTCCATTAGTTAAGGATGTGGAAATGGATATTCCTTATGAAGAAGCGAAAGAGCTTGTTACAAAAGGATTAGAACCTCTGGGTGAGGAATATATCCATATTCTTAAAAAAGGCTTTGAAAGTCGCTGGATTGACGTTGAAGAGAATAAGGGGAAACGTAGTGGAGCATATTCATCTGGTGCCTATGGGACAAACCCATATATTTTGTTAAATTGGCAGGATAATGTGAATAATGTCTTTACCTTGGCTCATGAGTTAGGGCATTCCCTACACAGCTACTATTCTAGAAAAAATCAGCCATTCCGTTACGGGAACTATTCTATTTTCGTTGCTGAAGTTGCATCGACATGTAATGAGGCTTTGCTGAACCATTACATGATTAACAATACAGATGATGAAAAACAAAAGATCTACTTGTTAAATCACTTCTTAGAGGGATTTAGAGGAACTGTCTTTCGGCAAACGATGTTTGCTGAGTTTGAGCATGACATCCATATGCGTGCGCAGAATGGGGAATCCTTAACAGCTGATAAACTTACTGAGATTTATTATGCCTTAAACGAAAAGTACTTTGGTACTGGAATGGTGATTGACAAAGAAATTGGATTAGAATGGGCTAGAATTCCTCATTTCTACTATAATTATTATGTCTATCAGTATGCAACAGGCTATTCAGCTGCAACAGCATTGTCCTCACAAATTCTTGAAGAGGGACAGCCAGCCGTTGATCGATATTTAGAATTCTTAAAAGCTGGAAGCAGTGATTATCCAATTGAAGTCCTCAAAAAGGCAGGAGTGGATATGACATCGAAGGACCCAATTCTTGGGGCGCTTGATGTTTTTGAAAAGAACCTGACCGAGATGGAAAAGTTGTTAAACTAAATTGATTAGCATTGTTGAGTATGGTCTCCTTGAGGGGGCCGTACTCTTTTTATTCCGCATGAACGGGCTGCCAACTATGAAGCAAGGTTCACCAAAAAGATGAAAAATTTAATGTTTTATTTTCATGGGAGATTGTTATGGTGAATGGTAATCCCAAGTAAAAAGCTGCCCAATTTGATTAAAAGAGGCAGCTAAAATCCCTTAAATTGATTTCGATGTGAAAAGGCGTGTACCATTAGGTAAATTGAAATAAATAGTAGCGGGGTAGATATGAAAACTGGAATAAAGCCCATAAGGCCAAAGATTTGAAAAACGAAAGCAATCAAAAATAATAGGGCAAAGATAATCCAAGTCATAGTTTTCATGGATGCACCTTCCTTTCTATTCCCTTTTATGGACCTCTTACGCAAATAGGGAAGAAGAGTTTTGACAGATTTGTGAAATGTATAACAAAAGTATTGTTTATCCTTTGAATACTTGATATATTATTAACGTGAAGTGAATCACAAACAAACAAAACCCCTTTGTTTGACCGTGAAACTTTCTCCCATCCCCCTTTGTCTTTTAAATAAAAGACAAAAGTTTGAAGGGTAAGCCCGTTGCTTATCCTTCTTTTTTTGTTAAAATTCTCCCGGATCATGAACTCCAATCTTAAATTTCTACTTTATTACATTTTATTTATTTTGATTTAATTTTAGAAGAAGTTTGTACAAATATATATACAAACAAAAAAGCTGTCGAGAGAGCGACAGCTTTTCTTACAAGAATAAGAAAGTATAATATTTGTCTAGCTCCAGCAAAAAAGCTTTCTCGAGTAATCTTGAAGCTTTTGCCCCGAGTAAGGAAAGCTACATAGAGCCCTATCGACTAGAGTCGGTTCCCTCCTCTCCTTGGATAAGTCAACATCGATTCACTTTGTGAACCGTGTTTCCTTTATCTCGGAGGGAACGTAGGCTAAAACCGCGCCATCGTGTCGCAACGCCTACGTGACCCACATCCTGTGGGCCTCACCGTCTTACGTCGATGATCAAGGGTGCTTGCGCTTTTCTTATAAAACATACCTCCAAAAGGTCCCGTGTTTGACAGGGACCTTTTCAACCTTTTGAAGAAGTAAGAGTTTTTTCATTTCTTTTTCCGTTTCTGCCTCAGACCAGTCGTACACGACTGAAATTTCCTTACTAGCAACAAAACGATAATGCTGTAAGAACTCTTCTAAAGGAGGCTTTTTACTAGGGATGATTTTTTTAGCTAAAATTTCTTTTAGAACGTCAACATATACGTCATAGGGATAAATGCCAGTCACCTTAATACCATCTTGCTCTTCTAGTTGGTTAAAGAGAACAATAGCTGGAATTTGATCAACATTCATTTCTTGCGTTAATTTCAGGTCACATTGCAAAGCCTTTTTGGCTCCCGTACTTTGCAGGTCACGTGAAAATTCTTCTACGTCTAAACAAGATTCACTAGCACATTCAACTAGGACTTTACTGTCAGAGATATTTTTCTTTTTTAAAAATACATATTCTTGCAGTTTTCGCAAAAAGCGGACACCAGCTTTTCTACCCTGGAGTTCAGCCGCTTTAATGGATAACGAGGCCAACCATGGAGAATCAATAGGGTTCTCTAACCAAACATCTCCATCGCAACTCATTCCCGTACGGTTGGCTGTTTTTTCCCATGCTTGCGCAAGTTTTGAAGGCTTTGACAGCTTCTCCGCATTTAGATGAGTTAATTTTCCGCTGACGATTGGTCTTAAAGTAAAGTATTTCCCGTATTCGATGGTGAGTTTTTTTAGAATGGGTTCAAGTGACCAGCACTCTGGGCATAAGGGATCAATAAAAACATAAACTTCTACTGGTTTTTTTAATAAATCAAAAAACCCATATTGAGTGTTCGTTTGATTCCCTTGTCCAGATGTCCCAGAATTCTTTATACTCACATCAATTCTCCTTTCATTTCTCTGGTGTGTTAATCATATGTTGAGCGGTGTGTGTTAGCCTTTGAAAAATGATTTCGTTGTAAGGTTCAGGTATGTTTGCTTCCGTAATTGCTTTTTCCATGCACTCTAGCCATGCATCCCTTCTTGAAGGAGTGATGGCGAAAGGTAAGTGCCTCGCTCGTAACATTGGATGGCCATGCTCTTCAGTATATAAAGCAGGTCCCCCTAGAAATTGTGTAAGAAATAGTTTTTGTTTTCGTGCTGTCTCAGTTAAATCGTTTGGAAAAATTGGAATCAGGGTTGGGTGTTCCTGTACATAACCGTAGAAGCTATCTACTAACTTCTCCAATTTTTGAGCTCCCCCGATTGCCTCGTATAAGGTTTGTTCCATGGAGCTAATACTTCCTTTCTTCCTTTTTATAAATGGTATATTAATGTAATGACCATTTATAGTACTTCCTAAGTTTTCTAGTTGTACATGTTGTTTTCATTTTAGCAACCAAAACTCTTTGGAGCAAATGTTACGTTTTATCTGTACTATAATAGATTAATTTATCTTGCATGAAATGGCAGCCAACCATGAAGCAAGCTGCACCAACAAGGATGAAAAATTTAATGTTTTATTTTCATGGCAGTAATGCCCCCACATCAAGTCTTAAGTGAAACGAAAAGAGTAAGTGGGGGATGAACCCGTAAAAGTCCGATTGGTTCAAGGGCCTCTAGGTGTCATACCCTTGAGTGCTAACAATCAGTGAGGAACTGCCACTGATTGATGTTTCACTTTATTTTGTTAGTTGAGTATAAAAACGTTCTATTTTATTTGAAGTTTTTTGTTTTAAAATCTTATATTTACTTAAGAGTTGTTCAAAATCTTTGAGACCTTGTTCTTTTTGTGGAACTTCAAATTCTAACTCGTAATCAATGACTCCTAGATATTGGTTTTTATCAAGAACTAGAAGGCCGTTTGGAATTTCTTTTTCCAGCCTTTCAGTCTCTAGTTCACCTAGATAATGTAACTGTTCTAGATCAACTTCCATATCCGACAATCTGGCTTTCACTTCATTCGAGGGGCCAAATCCGTTTTTCAGCCATACCTCGGCATCTTTTTGATCTAATGTTTCATTGGTTTCTAATAAACCATCTGGATGTGGTTCCTTAAGGGTGAGAACCCATTTGTTTTCTTTTTGTCGAATACGCAATGCACTTTGGTTTGCTTTTAACTTAAGATCAGAGGTTTCAAAGTAATGATTAACTTGATGAAAGGGTTCCTGATCCGCTATGTTAAAGGCTTGAATCAAATGATCATATTCCTTTTTTGTCAAAAGATTTTTAAATTCAATTTCAAGTTCTTGAGCCAATGGAAGGACCTCCTTCAGTCTTTAGCCGTTTCTTATTATTCAGAATATCCGGCAAAAATGCAATTAATATGTGCTGATAGTAGAGAAGGTGATCCTAGTAATGATATGATAAAATGTGATTGTGCAAGTTAAGAGGCGGGGTGAAAGATATGAATTGGGATATTATATTAACTCCCTATAAGCAGGCAGTTGATGAGCTGAAAATAAAATTAAGAGGAATGCGTGTCCAGTTTGAATTTGAAAGACAACATTCACCTATAGAGTTTGTAACCGGTCGTGTTAAACCTGTATCTAGTATTATTGAAAAGGCTATGCGTAAAAATATACCTATTGAAAAAGTAGAAGAAGAAATTCAAGATATTGCTGGTCTTCGTATTGTTTGTCAGTTTGTAGAAGATATATACATGATTGTGGACATGTTGCGTACAAGAAATGATTTTTCTATTGTAGAAGAAAAAGACTATGTAAGTGAAAAAAAAGATAGCGGTTATCGCTCTTATCATGTCATTATAAAGTACCCTGTTCAAACTATTCACGGAGAAAAGCATATTCTTGCTGAAATCCAAATCCGTACGTTGGCCATGAATTTTTGGGCTATTAATGAACATTCCTTAAATTATAAATATGAGGGACAGATCCCTGAAAATATTCAATCTAGATTAAAACGGGCAGCAGAGGCCGCCTTTCGTTTGGATGAGGAGATGTCCATTATCCGCTATGAAATTCAAGAAGCCCGAAGAGAATTTATGGTTAGACCGAGAAGGGAATAATAACTAGGGACGGAGGAGTTTTTAATGAAATTTGCTATTACTTCTAGAGGAGATACTTCCTCTGATGAAATAAAAGAAAGAATGAAGAACTATCTGACAGAGTTTAAACTGGACTATGATGAAAAGGATCCTGACCTTGTCATTTCAGTTGGAGGAGACGGTACATTACTCGAGGCTTTCCACACCTATACTCACCGACTAGACAGAACCGCCTTTATTGGTGTACATACAGGACACTTGGGGTTCTATGCTGATTGGCAACCAAAGGAGCTAGAACGGCTTATTATTGAAATCACTCAGTCTCCTTTTCAAGTAGTAGAATATCCATTGTTAGAAATTATTATCAGGCCTGAGGATGGAGGGCAAGAAGACCATTTTCTTGCTTTAAATGAATGCTCTGTTAAAACAACTGAGGGATCGGTAGTTCTTGACGTATTAATTCGTGGAGAACATTTTGAAACGTTTAGAGGGGACGGATTATGCATATCTACACCTTCTGGAAGTACCGCTTATAATAAAGCTTTAGGTGGGGCCATCATACATCCTGCAATAGATGCTATTCAAATCACGGAAATGGCATCTATCAACAATCGTGTGTTTAGAACTGTTGGATCACCTTTAATACTACCGAACCATCACACTTGTGTTTTGAAGCCAAAGAATGATCGGAGCTTCTTATTAACCATAGACCACATAACGAAGACTTACGAGCATGTACATTCTATTCAGTGTCGCGTTTCCAAGGAAAGAATACGCTTTGCTCGATTTCGTCCATTTCCATTTTGGAAAAGAGTCCATGACTCCTTTATACAAGATGGAGGAGAAGAATGACATGCAATGGGTAATTTTAAAAGAACAAGAGGGAATGCTCGTTCGTGAATACCTGCTTGAAGTACAACATCTTTCTCGAAGTCTTCTAACAGCAATTAAGAAAAATGGAGACATTCTAGTAAACGGAAAACATGTTACTGTCAGATATGCACTTTCCTATGGAGATCAAATTGAGATTTTCTTTCCACCGGAGACTCATGGCAAGGCCTTGCAACCGGAATTTGATCCCATCCAAATTATTTTCGAGGATCAAGATGTCCTAGTTATTTGGAAAGAGCCTGGAATCCCAACTATTCCTTCTAGAGAGCATCCTACTGGAACACTTGCGCATTTTGTTCTTGGGTATTATAAAACGCACGAAATTCCCTATACTTTTCATGTAGTGACTAGATTGGATAAGGATACATCCGGATTGGTTCTTATTGCAAAACACCGTTACTCCCATGGAAGGCTTTCTGAACTTCATCAGAAGGGGGAAGTCAAACGAAGGTATCAAGCTATTGTGGAAGGTTTTGTGGAACAAGATGTGGGAACGATAGACGAGCCCATTTCTAGACATCCAGAATCTATTATCCAGAGAATGGTTTCACCAGACGGGCAAAGAGCGACCACTCACTATAAAGTGATAAAAAGAGGAGAGATGGAAGGAGACAAGATGAGTCTTCTAGAGATAGAATTGGAAACAGGACGTACCCATCAAATTCGTGTCCATTTTTCTTTTATTGGTCATCCATTATTAGGGGATGATTTATATGGAGGACGCGGAAATTGGATTCAGCGTCAGGCGCTCCATTGTTATTCCTTGCGATTTACTCATCCTTTTACAGGTGAAACAAAAAAGTTCCACATTCCCTTACAGGAGGATATGGAACAAATCGGTGAGCGCCTGTAATTGTCAGGCATCAAATGTCTTGAATTTTTCTGGGACTTCTTCTTGGTAGGATGGAACAGAGACAATATTTTCTTCGGGGAGTTGAAAAGCTGTCAACTTCCCTCCAAATACACAACCTGTATCTATGTTCATGGTCTTTCCAATTACTCGTGGCTCACGAACAGGAGTATGACCATAAATGATCCAATCTCCACCAGTATCCTCTTCTGCCCAGTCTAATCTTTCTGGCATTCCATTAGGCAAGGTTTTCCCTGTTATATCTCCATAAAAAACAAAAGTCTCCACTCTTTTCCCTTTTTTGCCTATCATATCACGTTTAATACCGGCATGAGCTACTACGGCATTCACCTCTGGTAATTGAAGATATAGGGGAGCCGTCTCATACAATGTTATAAACTCTTCCTTAACCTCTTTCTGATCCCTAGGAGAGAGTTCTTCCCATTCTGCAACAGTCGTCTCTAGTCCATGCTGTTGTTTTACAGGATTTCCTAGAAAAAAACGATACAATTTGTTGCAATGATTTCCCGGGATATATTTTCCTCGGTTTTCCTCAATGACCAACTTATATACGAGGCGCATTACTTCAATGGATTTTGGTCCTCTATCGGTAAGGTCCCCTAAAAAAACGGGAACTCGTGAAGCATGTTTTGGTAAATGGTCTTCAAAAGAATATCCCATTTTTTTGAAGAGATCCATAAGTTCATCATAACAACCGTGAACATCACCAATAATATCGATTTTCAAAATTCTCATCCTTTCTTAAGAGAGATGTAAAAGTACACTTTCAGTCAAGAAAAAAGGAAAGCTAAAAGTAGCTTTCCCATACTAATCAAACATATAAACTTTAGTCCTTGATCGAACGTTTAGCACAATTCCTATAGCAATCATATAGGTAACCAATGAGCTACCACCGTAGCTAATGAAAGGGAGTGGAAGACCGGTAATAGGTAGTAACTGGATGGACATTCCTATATTTTGAAATACTTGGAAAGTAAACATTCCGATGAATCCCGTACACAAAAAACTACCAAATGGATCATTGCTTTCGAGTGCAGTGTCTATGATCCGATAAATCATTAAGAAAAAGAGCGTCACAACAATACTTGCTCCTAAAAATCCAAACTGTTCAGCGATAGCAGTAAAAATCATGTCTGTATGCCGCTCAGGAATATAGACCTCAATATTGCTGATTCCCTTCCCAAATAATTGACCTGAACCTATCGCAAGCATAGCTTTGATTAACTGCAAGCCATATGAACTAGCATATTCTTGAGGGGATAACCAGCCATAGAAACGAACAAATGCATGTTTATAATCCGAATTCCGAGTAAGATTTAGAACTAAATCTGGAAAAAAGTAATAAATTCCGATTGCTCCAGAAACAAGGATGGCTACTGAGCCAAATAGGATTAATAAAAATCGCCAACGTATACCTGAGACAAGAAGCATAGAGGCAACAATTGCGCTTATTACAAGGGCTCCCCCAAGGTCCGGCTGCTTGGCTATTAAACCTAAAGGGATAATAGCTATGACAAATATTTTAAGGAGTAACCAGAAATCATCCTTTACTCGCGGTTGAGGAAATTTTTCTTGATGTCCAACGATAACATGACTCAAGGTGATAACAATAAAGACTTTCATAAATTCCGCTGGCTGGAAGGTCCCAATTCCTGGGATTTCATACCAACCTGTAGCGCCATTAAGCGTTTTGACATAGGCAGATGGAACGTTAAATTCTAATCCCAATAATAAAAGAATGCCTATTGCATAAATAATCCAAGTTAAATTTCGTAAACGATCATAATCTAAAAGCATGATAAAACCAATGGCCACTGCACCAAGGGCATACCATGTTAATTGTTGCGTTACGAAATTAATATTGTCATATTTGGCAGGCAGATATGGATCAATGGAGTATAACGTAAAAGCACTTATTGCACCTAGAGATAAAATGATCATAATTAAGAAATAATCTATCTTCATGGATGGTGTTTGTTTTTCCATATATATCCCTTTCTAATCTCAATAATTATTGGAAAAGTAGAACCCGAATAAGTCCTACCTATAGTACTCTTCCTTGTGGTAAAGTTTAAATAATAAAGTGAATCTTCCATCAGTGGGGGCTTCATCCCTCACCTACTCCTCTTGTATTACTTAAAATTTGAGGTAGGGGCATCACTTCCATGGAAATAAAACATTAAATTTTTCATCCTTGTTGGTGGAGCTGCTTCATGGTTGGCTACCCGTTCATGCGGGTTAAAATACCCTTTATAAGTTTACACCATTCTTGCCTACATTTCACGATAGTTATTATATTTTCGACAAATCCTTCTATTAACCTATAATCTTTGACAACAAAGCAATTTCTTTATAAGCTATTAAAGTCTTTTTTGTACTATCAGCTATTTATAACTTTAGTTGGTTGGTAGTACGTGAAAAAAATCCATTAGGACTTGCACTCCAGAGTATGAGGGCTTCTAAGAAAGCAAATACGCTTTCAAGAATCCTTTAACGATAAGCCAAGTTTTTCTAAATGAAATTCTACTAGGAGGGATTGAAATGGAACATCTAGAAGAGAATGAACGCCATCAACTATGGAGAAACTTACAGGATGCTTTACTTAATGATCAGATGAATCAATTTAGAGAAGCCTTTCTAGAAATGCATCCCTATGATCAGGCGAAAATTTTTGCAGAGCAACCAGAGGAAATTCGATTCCAAATCTATGCGTATCTCTCTCCTACAGAAATGGCTAAAATGGTGGAGCATTTAGACTATGCTGAGGTTGAACCATATATATCTGAGATGGATCCAAGATATGCTGCTTCTATTTTAGCTGAAATGTCAACGGATGATGCTGTTGATATTTTGAATACTTTAGAGAAAAATAAGGTTGCAAGTTTTTTAACCATAATGAATAAACAGGCTTCAGCAGAGATTAAGGATCTGCTTCATTATGAAGAAAAAACGGCTGGTTCAATTATGACAACTGAATTTGTTGTGATCCATGAGAATCAAACCGTACGAGAGGCAATGATTCATCTAAGAAAAGAAGCGCCTGACGCTGAAACAATATATTATATTTATGTAATTAGTGAAAAAAAGAAGTTAGTTGGTGTTATTTCTTTACGAGACTTAATTATTGCCGAAGAAGATACAAGTATTGGAGACATAATGAGTGAGCGAGTGGTTTCCGTTCCTGTAGGTGAAAACCAGGAAGATATTGCTAGAATGATGCGCGATTACGACTTCTTAGCTGTTCCAGTCATTGACTTTCAAGGTCATTTACTTGGTATTATAACCGTTGATGATATTATGGACGTTATGGAAGAAGAAGCAAATGAAGACTATTCTAGGCTGGCTGCCGTTGGGGACATGGGACGTCCTGACCAGAATGCCTTAGGTGCTGCCAAAAAAAGATTACCATGGTTAATTATACTTCTTTTTCTTGGAATGTTGACTGCAAGTCTTATAAGTCGTTTTGAACAAACTCTAGATCAAGTCGCCGTTCTATCGATTTTTATTCCTCTCATAGCAGGAATGGCTGGAAATACTGGGACCCAAGCATTAGCTGTTGCTATTAGAGGGATATCCACTGGAGAAGCTGAAAAAGAGGGAAAACGCAAAATAGTAATTCGAGAAGCAGGAACTGGGATAATTACAGGACTTATTTGTGGAATCCTCATTGCATTACTTGTATATTTGTGGAAAGGTGATTTCACTCTGGGGATTCTGGTTGGTCTTTCAATTATGGCAACATTGTTTGTCGCTACAATTGCAGGGGCTATGGTTCCTCTAATTATGCACAAATTGAAAATTGACCCCGCTGTAGCTTCAGGTCCATTTATAACAACTATTAACGATTTATTATCTATATTAATTTATTTAGGATTAGCAACGGTTTTTATTCAATCTTTGCTTTCATAAGAAAGGAGGAACTTATATGGAACATGGTGCATCCATTACATCATTACTTATTGTTATTATTGCTGCATTTTTCACCCCAATACTTTTACACCGATTACATTTGAAAATTATTCCGGTTGTGGTCGCGGAAATAATAGCTGGTCTTATATTGGGGAAAAGTGGATTTGGTATTGTGGAGGAGAGTTCCTGGTTAGAAATATTATCATCCCTAGGTTTTATTTTTCTAATGTTTTTAAGTGGTTTAGAGATAGATTTTTCCATATTTGCAAAAAGAAAAAACAGTAACGAAAAAGGGGAAAAGATACCAAGTCCATTTGTAATTGCCGCAGTAGTATTTGCTGGTATTTTCGTTCTTTCGCTTGGTTTATCTTATTTATTTGTTTTATTAGGTTTCATAGATAATCTATTTTTGATGACATTAATTATTTCAACTATTTCTTTAGGTGTTGTTGTTCCTGTTCTTAAGGATGCACAAATGATGAAAACCAATATTGGTCAAGTCATACTCTTAATTGCAGTTATCGCGGATCTCGTGACCATGATATTACTAGCCGTCTTTGTCTCCATTTATGGAGGCGGTCAAGGTAATATGTGGCTTCTTCTTTTGTTATTTGGTGCAGGGATACTGCTTTATTTTGTTGGAAAGAGATTTCGAAACCAGTCCTTCATTGAGACTATGACAAAAGGAACTATACAAATTGATACAAGAGCCGTATTTACTTTAATTATCGTTCTAGTGGCTTTGTCTGAATCAGTGGGTGCTGAAAATATTTTAGGGGCATTTATGGCTGGGGTACTTGTTTCCTTATTATCCCCTGATCCGGAAATGGTCAAAAAACTTGATAGCTTTGGTTATGGTTTTTTGATCCCTATCTTCTTCGTTATGGTAGGGGTAGATATCGATATATGGGAGCTTGTCGACGAACCAAAGTTACTTTTATTAATTCCACTCCTTTTTCTTGCGTTACTTGTATCAAAGCTGGTACCAGTACTTATTATGAAAAAATGGTTTGATTGGAGAACGGTTATAGGTTCAGGATTTCTGTTGACCTCTACCCTTTCCTTAGTAGTTGCAGCGTCAACAATTGCAGAGAGGATGGGGATGATTACCAATCAAATGTCTGGGACTTTGATTCTAGTCGCGCTTTTAACATGTCTCATCACGCCCATTGTCTTTAAGAAAGTGTACGGTAAATATGTAGATGAAACTGAACGTAGACAAAGAGTAGCTTTCATTGGTGCAAATAGTATGACTTTACCTGTTACAAGAGAACTTGATCCTAATTTATTTAAGACTTTTTTGTATCATACCAAAATGGAAAAGGATGAAAACAAAATTGTTCCATCTGCCTTTGATGTTAAGGAGATAGGTGACTATTCTATAGAAAAGCTGGAAGCACTCGGTGTTTTTCATTCTGATATCCTTGTTGTTTCTACGGGGGATGGAGATCAAAATACTAAGATTTCTAAGTTTGCTAAAGAAAAAGGGGTAGAACGTGTCATCGCTCGTATTGAAAATCCGAATATGCATGCAGAATTGAAAGAGCATGGAATTGAAATCTTTTCTGTCTTGCAATCATCTAAAACTTTGTTAAAGGCGATGATTAACGCACCGAGTATTGTGGATATCTTAACGAAACAGGAAAGTGCCCTTTATGAAATTAGAATGAATAATGCAGAATATGACGGTACTCTTTTGCGTAAATTCCCATTTGCTGGCGATGTAATCATGGTTCGGATTTTCCGTGGGAAAGATTCCATAGTTCCTCATGGTGACACCGAACTTAAGGTGGGGGATCACTTAATTGTTACTGGTACAAAGGAATATGTTGAAGAACTACGAATGGTCCTAGAATACGGTATTTCTAATCCTTAAAAATTTGTGTTTTTGTTTAGGGTCATATAAAATAGTAGCAGGTACTAATAATTAATATCATAAAATAAAAACAATTTTTCAAGGAGGACCATACCATGAATTTTTCTCTTGAGGGACGTAACTATGTCGTTATGGGTGTTGCCAATAAAAGAAGTATTGCTTGGGGGATAGCGCAAGCACTACATGAAGCGGGAGCTAGATTAATTTTCACTTATGCAAGTGATCGATTTGAGAAACCCGTCAAAGAATTAGTAGAAACTTTAGAAGCTGATAACTCTTTATTTTACGGATGTGACGTAACGGACGATGCAAAGGTGGAAGAAACTTTTGCGGCTATTAAAGAAGACGTGGGAGTCATTCATGGAATTGCCCATTGTATTGCTTTTGCTAACAAAGAAGAGTTAAAGGGTGAATATATGAATACAACAAGGGAAGGATTCCTTCTAGCACATAATATTAGTGCATATTCCTTAACGGCAGTGGCTAAAGCAGCAAAGCCTTTGATGACTGAAGGGGGAAGCATTGTCACTCTAACGTATTTAGGTGGAGAAAGAGTTATTGAAAACTATAATGTTATGGGAGTTGCCAAAGCAAGCTTAGATGCTAGTGTTCGTTATTTGGCCAATGACCTTGGTAAATACGGAATTCGTGTGAATGCCATCTCTGCAGGACCAATCCGTACATTATCTGCTAAAGGAGTAGGTGACTTTAGCGCGATTTTAAAAATTATTGAAGAAAAGGCACCACTTAGACAACCTGTTACTCAAGAAGATGTAGGCTCTTCTGCTTATTTCCTTATGAGTGATTTATCAAAAGGGATAACTGGAGAAATCCTTCATGTCGATGCTGGATTCAATATTGTAAGCATATAATCGAGAAAAATCATAGTCTTTTATTGACTGTGATTTTTTTTGTAGGCACGAACCTAGTTTTCTTTGCATATAGTGTCAAGAGAGAGAATGTAAAAGGAGGAAGCTGAATGAACGAAGAATTTAATAGATCTAAACAAGAGCCAAAATTGTATATTCAGCAGCCAGAGTCTATATCAATTCCTGAAGCTTCAATGCAAAGAAAATATCATCAAGCAGTATCTCAACAGCAAGAAAGTGAAGAGGGAAGAACTTTACCTAAGCGCTCAAAACGCACATTGAATTTCTCTGCTCTTCAGGCCCATAGTTTGGAGGAAGAAGCTGTAGAGGAACAAAAACCGGTAGAGGTTCACGAAGAAGAAGTTCAGGCAGAGGTAGAACAGGAGACTGAAACAAAAGAACAAAACAGAAAACGGTTTAAAGATATGAGCTTAGAAGAAAAGGTATACTATTTTGTTCAATTGCCAAAACAAGTTCCTAAGATGAAGTGTCAGGTGAAAACGAGTGAGGGTAAAATATTTAGAGGACTAATTACTAACTACGAAGATGGATTGGTACACATGAAAGTATATCAGCGGCCATATCAAGTGAATCTTCCCTTTGAAACGATTAAAGAAATCAAATTGCTCGGTTTTTAATCATGAGAAAAGCACCCAACTCAAAATGAGTGGGTGCTTATTAAAATTATACTCGAGTAATTGCGTCAATGGCTGGTAAGCATGTGATGTGACAGAAACATTTTACATCTACAGTGATACAGATGCCAGTTGTGCGAAGGTTACTAGTGTCTTGGTCTACTGGGGATTCAGGGTCCTTACAAGTGTCTCCTGGTGTGCGAAGAAGTTCTAAAGTTGCACAGCAATCCTCATCCACTTCTTTTACGCGGAAGAAGAAGCTTCCAAATAGATTTCCAATTTCTTCGTATGGTGCACCAAAGCCTTTAAATGGTTTACAGTCACAATACAACAATACTGGTACAGTATCTAAGCCGTTCGTATCTTCTCTTTCACCAAGTAAGTCTGCAATGGATTGCTCACAGCTAGAGTCGCATTCGATTGGTAGGACGTCGGTTTGGGCATCTGCGATTTCTCTGAGAACATCACATACGCAATTATCTGAATCAAAGTGTTTTCCACAGCTCATTTCTTTTTCCCCTCTCTTAGTTTTAAGTTTGACGTATTGTCCCTAATACAATATGACTTATTCCTAGTTTTGTGTGGGCATCGGACCATGGTTCTAATAGAGTTTTTAGAAAAACTCGGCTTACCGTTAAAGGGATTCTTGAAAGTGTATTTTGCTTTCTTAGAAGCCCTTATACCCTGGAGTGCAAGTACTAATGGCGAAAGCCTTAGTTTTACTTATACTATCAACCGACTAAAGTTATAAATTCTAATAGCATAAAAAATTATAGGTGAAAAGAAGGCATATGCCCTATACCCCTTTTTAGGTAAATGCATAAGATGAAACGAGTTTAAATCTAAGAAGTGGGGTGTAAGAATGTCCGAGAAAAAACGGGTCATTAAAGTGAAAGACCTATATGTTGAGGCCGAAAATGTGCATTTTGTTCAGCCTGAGAGAAGACGGCCAGTTGATCCTTTCTTTGGAAGACCGAGAAGAGTAGAATCTCCGGACCAAGAAAGGGAATCTGAAGTGAAGAGTCCCTCTGGTGAAGAGGGAGAAAGTTCTGATGAACGCAGAAGACCATTATTTTCATGGATCTAGGTACATTGAAAAATGGCCATTCCCACTAATGGAATTGGCCATTTTTTAGCCTTGCTTTATTAAGTGAAACTTCAATCAGTGGCGTTCCCACAGATTGTTGGACACCCAAGGTTAACTAAAGGCCTTGAACCAATCGACATTGCCGGGTAGCCAATCATGAAGCAAGCTTCACCAACAAGGATGAAAAATTTAATGTTTTATTTTCATGGGAGTAATCCCCCACCTACTCTTTTCGTTTCACTTAAGATTTGAGGCGGGGTATTACTGCCCGTTCATGCAGGATAAACGAAGGAGGGGAAAGATGAATTTATTAGATTTTGTTATTTTAGTTTTTGCAAGTTATCGGTTAACAAGATTAATTGTTTTCGACACAATCACAGATTGGCTTCGACGACCATTTCATGAATACGAGGAGCAGGAGTTATCTGATGGTGAAATAGAAACGGTCATTCACATAAAAGGGACAGGAATCCGAGCATTTATTGGTGAACTTTTGTCCTGTTATTGGTGTACTGGTTTCTGGTCCTCTGTAATTATTTTATTGATCTTTTTATATCTTCCCTCCTTAGAGATCATTTTATATGTTCTAGCAATAAGTGGTGCAGCATCTATGTTGTTTGAAATAACTGAAAAATAAACGACTGGACTATACGGACTGCAGAAACTATTCATACAGTAAAGGAAACAGGAAGGAGAGTGAAAAAATTGGTGCAAAGAAAAAAGGCAACGACAGCTGTTCACCGTCCAAAAAAGAAACGCATTTGTAACTGTGGAAATAGAAGAAGGAAGGTTTCTAGCTAATGCTACCAGAATCTTTATTTCGATTTCTGAATTCTCTAGATCATTTTCTTGATGGGAAAAAGCCTTTTCAAAAATATGAAGAATTAGAAATGAAATTTGATGAAACAGAAGGACAGTTTGATAAAGAATGGTCCAAGTTTG
This sequence comes from Bacillaceae bacterium S4-13-56, assembly GCA_040191315.1. Classification (NCBI taxonomy): domain Bacteria; kingdom Bacillati; phylum Bacillota; class Bacilli; order Caryophanales; family Bacillaceae; species Bacillaceae bacterium S4-13-56. The sequence continues at coordinate 107,097 of JAWJLM010000002.1, forward strand.
GTGATGAAATAGAAAAAGTCATGAAGGAATTAGAGAACAGAATAGAATAAAGGAATAAGAAGGCTGTAATGAGGGTATAGAAAAGTAATAAACTAAGGGGGAAGAGCTTATGGGCTATCTTTTACCTATTCCTTATATTCAAGAACAGAACCAATATCTCCGTACTAAAAATGTAAAGTTTGACCCTTTTGTCGTTGAAAGAATCCCGTCACTGAAACTTAGGGAGGAAAGGGAGTTATCCCAAAATCCTTCTTTTTCCAATTCTCCTCAAGATAAAAAAGTGGCTGATTTAACAGGGAAAGGCCTCTTTGTCGACGAATTTGTATAATTATAAAACTTGACTTTTGTTTAAATTGATTGTGAGGAAGTAGACCCTTTTCCTGATGTATCCAAAGGAAAACTCTTCTTCAACAGTTGAAACAAACATCGAGCATCACGAAAAATATTTAAAATGAGTCTTTCATTATGTCAAGGAGCATAGTAAAAGGAGAAGCTTAATATGCATTAACATACAAAGCTTCTCCTTCTTGGTATTCAGCATAGAATATTTCTTTATAGGAAGAGTGGCCTTGTATTTGAAGCTGCTGAATAAGCCATTTTTCATCGTGACCGATCTCCTGTAAATTATCCCAAATTATCTCTCCATCAATAATAAGAGTATAGGCAATTTTAAAAGGTTTTGGTTGCATATTCCAATCGTCGGCAGTTGGAATATCTTTATTAGGATTTTTCATCACACTTATGGTTCCGTCTGTTTCTAGAACAGCAAATTCAGCGTCTTGCATGGAAAATACTCCTTTTGACCTTAGCAAATGCTGTAACTGATTAATGTCTAGCTTAACTTTCTTCATGTTTTCACGATTCAATTTTCCATTCTTAATGACGATGGTTGGCTGACCTTCTAAAAGTCCACGCGTTCCTTTATATTTTTGGGATATGATCTCAGTTATATAAATAAGACTTCCCCATAGAAAAATAGCAAATAGAACATGCGTGACTCCGATTTTGTCATCATATAGTCCATTACCCACTAACTCACCCAATATCAAGGCGGCGATGAAATCAAAAGCCGTAATTTGCGTAATTTGGGATTTTCCTAAAATTTTAGTGAGGATAAAAAGGGCAATAAATCCAATAATTGTTTCTATCAAAATTTGAATATAGTCCATAACTGTTTTTCCATCCTTTTCAATACTACAATTGTAGGATGGACATAAAATGCCTTGCACATACGTGTTTATGTTAAATTTGGAGAAAACAAAAAGGTTAATTCGAATAGCGAATTAACCTTTTGTTAAGTCCTTAATCATAGTAACATGAGGAATTCCAGCATCCATGAAAGGTTCCTTGGAAATCGTGTGATATCCTAAGTTGCGATAAAACTCTTCTGCATGATCTTGAGCGTTTAATTTAGTCTGTGTATATCCTTTTTCTTTTGCTATCTTTTCCATTTCTAAAATCAATTGTTTTCCATACCCATGTCCGCGAAATGGTTTCATGACGGAGACTCGCTCAAGCTTTGCATAATTATCGACAAATCTCATTCTTCCGGCAGAGACCGGGCGTTGATCAGCATACCCAACAAAATGTATTGCCGTACGGTCATGATCATCTATCTCAATCGATTCAGGGACCTTTTGTTCCATTACGAAAACGTCTCGTCTTACATGATAGGCATCTTCAAGTTCTGTAGCACTTTGAACAACTCGAATATTTAGCATTTATCCCTCTCCGAGTATAAAGGTTTCATAAACAGACCAAGAGCCGTTTTCTAATTGATAGAGCAACTGGAATCGGTTCACTGTTTCTTCAAACTCAATATCCATCATGCGTAAAGCTCCATAAATATCTGAATGCTCATCATGAGATAACTTTTGGGCGATCGTAATGTGTGGAACAAAGGAATATGTCTGTTTGTTTGGCAGGATTCCTTCATGTAGCTTTTCGTTTAACGCAATTAGTTCCTCTACAGGTTCCACCTTGAAATAGATGGTATAATTCGCAGGTTGAAAAGAACTTACTTTTTTTATTTTTAATGGAAAAGGCGAAACGTTTTTTGCTACTTTTTTTAGATACTTCACAATATCATCTGCTTGATCAGAGTGTGCTTCGAAAGGCTCTTTTAACGTGATATGTGGAGGAATCAACGCATAATGAGGATCATAACGCTTTCGATAAGAATTTGCTGTATCTTGAATCTCTTTTGACGGAAAAATGGCTATACCATATTTCATCTAATACCCCTCCTTAAGCTACTGTTAATTGGTAAAATCGTTTTGAAAAAAGTACTATTTCTATTATACCAAATATCAATTGTTTAGAATATTCCCATTTTAACCTTCCTGTTCAGATTTTCCTAAAAGAGTTAATAAGGCATTCGGGAGGTCCTTTTGCCATGTTCCCCAATTATGGTCGCCTTCTAATTCATGGTAGGTATAGGAAAGTTTTTTCTTAGTTAGAATTTGGTTAAGTTCACGATTAGCACTTAGAAAGTCAAGGGTTTTTCCATCAGTGGTAGTTACACTTTCTTCCGCTATGCCAATGGTGTGGTAGATGTCAACCTGCTGAAGGAGTGGAGCATGATTTACTGCATCCATCACTTTTTCATCGACGTACGGTGATTGCATAATCACTTTCCCAAAAGTATGTGCGTACCGGCAAGCCGCCATCAACGAGACTGTACCCCCAAGGGAATCTCCAATTAATATTCTTCCGTGTCCCATTTGATATGTTGGTAATAAATCATCTAAAAATGGAACCATCTCATGCACAAGGAATCTGATATAGCTTTCATTATGCTCTCCGTTTGGGTGATATTTTTTGGAACGGTCATATTTGTCTTGATAGGGTATTCCTACAAAAATGGTTCGATCAATACGTCGTTGACTATGTAAATCATCACTAATAGTGGCCATACGCCCAAGCTGAAAGTAATCATTACCGTCCTGCATAATGGCGACGTGGTATTTATAAAGTGGAGAGAAAACTTCTGGTTTATAGATTTTAAAAGGAATTTTCTCATTTAAAAATTCACTGTTAATCGAATGATCAGTCATTGTCCCCTTTCTTCTCACTATAATCCCCCTTTCATTTGATGCATCTACATATAATAGTTTATCACAAATGAGTAAAAGTAAAACGTATTTGCAGGTAGCGTGTTATAATAGTCTCAATGATTTATCCTGGATTTACTGGCAGTCAACGATGAAGCAAGCTTCACCAACAAGGATGAAATATTCAATGTTTTATTTTCATGGGAGTCACATCCCTATCTTAAATCTTAAATAAAACGAGAAGTGTAGGTGAGGGTCCACTTCCCGCAAATGTACGATTGGTTTAAGCGCCTTTAGGTGATACCCTTGGGTACTAACAATCAGTGGGAGACGGCCGCTGATTGAAGTTTCACTTTATAGGAGGTGAGATTTTGTGGACAAACATATAAGAAGCCAAACAGTAGAAGATGCTGCACGTTCTTTACTGGAACAGAGGGGTGTCACTATAAATGATATTGCAGACATTGTATATAATCTGCAGCGTCCCTACAGTGATAGGCTAACGATGGAGGAGTGTTTGGAGTCCGTAGATCGAGTTTTAGAAAAAAGGGAGATCCAACACGCTATTCTAGTGGGGGTGGAGTTAGATCGCCTAGCAGAGGAAAAAAAACTATCCGAACCACTTCAGTCGATCGTAGAAAAGGATGAAGGGCTTTTTGGAGTAGATGAAACAATCGCATTGGGTGCCGTATTTGGTTATGGGAGCATTGCTGTAACCACTTTTGGATTTCTAGATAAGCAAAAGACAGGAATTATAAAAAAACTAGATACGAAGGAAGGAGAAAGTGTTAATACCTTTTTAGATGACATTGTCGCAAGCATTGCTTCCAATGCTGCAAGCCGTCTTGCTCATAGATTAAGAGATATTGAAGATGATCTAGGGAGTACAAAGGTTTTAACCAAAGATCAAGAAGAGAGATTAAGTTAATAAAGCTTTTCTATAGAGAGGGACTGAATATTAGGATATTCTAGTCCCTCTTCTTTCTTAAAAGATAAGGTATAAAATCTGGCTAGCTCCAGCGAAAAAACATCATCGATTAATCTTCGAAGTTTTTGCCCCGAGTAATCGCATGAAGGAAAGCTACTTAGAGCTTCTTCGCAGAAACAAGTGCCTTTCTTGTTTCGAAGGGCGCTTGCGCTTTTCTTATTCCAAATATAGATAAAAAACGGACTTTATAGTAAAATACATTTCAGGGAGATTATTTGACCTTTTTCGACAAAAGTTCCGAATGAGAGAGGGAAAATTGATGAAAAAGCTTGGTAAAAAGGAATTGCTATCTGCGCCTGGAATTGGTGCTATTTATTTTGGAATAGCCATTATTTGGGTTGTATTGTCCGATATGTTCATGTATTCCATTTTGGAAGATAGTCAACTGGCCTCTGTGTTAAAAGGGGCAAGTTTTGTCATACTTACCTCCTTCCTTCTCTATTATCTGATCAGGAAACAAAATCATGAAAAGATAGAACAAGAGAAAAGGTTATGGAACTCAGAAAATAAATATCAAACCGTTTTTCAACATTCTTCGAGCGGGATGTTACTTGTACATCCTGAAACGTATTCCATAATTGATTGCAATGAAACGTTTAGCAGATGGACAGACTTCACCAAGAAAGAGCTAAATGAATGTACAGTACAGGATATCTTACAAGAAGGAAGTCCAGAAGTGCCTGAAGGAGATACATCGGAGTGGCATCTTATCAGTAGAACGCAGGAATTGCTTCATGTTGTTGTACGCCAAAAGACACTCTCTTATGATAACGAGACATTACTTTTATACAACATGATCAACTTAACCCCCATCATGAAACAGAATCAAAAGCTAAAAGAGATCTCAATGGAGAGGAACCGTTTCATTCATGCTTTGGACTCTGTGAGGCAAGGGATTATTTTATGTGACCATGATGGAAGTGAATATATTATTAGGTATGCAAATAAAGGTTTAGATCAGCTATTGGGCACTTCATCAGCATTAATGTTTGACCAGCCATTATTTTCTATATTAGAAAATTATTCTGATTTGCCCTCTTTAAAACAAATTCAAGATGCTCTACTTCAAAAGGTATCAACAACAGTGGAACATGAAATACATTCAGATCATGGAAAACATTTTTGGAATGAATTAACCATTGAGCCTGTTTTTAATCAAAAAAATAAGGTAGAGAATTTTGTTTTATTTTTCTCAGATATATCGGATAGAAAGATTACCGATCAAGTGCTAAATACACATAATCAATTATTAAAAGGAATGTTTACAAACCGAAATGTCAATGATATTTTGACAGGCATCATTGTTCTGGTTGAACAGTTAATTCCACAGAGCATGGCTTCCGTGACGATGTTTCCAAAAGGTCATCAAGAATACATAGCTCCTACGTTGAGGATGAAATTAAAGAAGTCTTATGAACCGTTTTTACGTCAAATGTTTCAAGCCGTATGGACAACTGATAACCAAGAGGATATCTTTCTCGTTGAAAGAGTCGAGAGCTCTCTTCACCTTCAAGGTGTGTCGCCTTTATTGGAAGTTCAAGGGATACGCCAAGTAATTCTTGCCCCCATTGAAGGAAAAGATGGGCAATGGGTGGCGTTGATTCATCTATTTTTAACAAGAGACAAACCTTTAACAGATATTGAAAAACGCTCTTTAACAGAAAATATTCATTTGGCTAGAATTGCCATTTTATCTAAAGAAGCGGAAGATATTATTTATCATCAGACGAATTATGATGATCTAACTGGACTTCCCAATCGTAAACATTTATTAAGACTGATGGCTAATTGTTTTAATTCCTGTGATGACGATGATACTCAATGTGCCGTCTATTTTATCGATGTTGATAGATTTAAGCAGATTAATGATACGTTTGGCCATTCTGCTGGTAATGAAATGTTGATAGAAGTATCAAATCGTTTGAAAGAACAGGCTGGTAGTCCCACCATTCTATCGAGGTTGGGTGGAGATGAGTTTGCGATTGTAGTCAAACCCTTGGATCCTTCACCAAATTGGCAAGAAATAGGGGACTATTTCTTGCAGGCCCTTCAGTCGCCATTTTCGATTGGAGAGCACCAAATTAAAATGACAGGCAGTGCCGGGTATGCTATTTATCCAAACGATGGGAAGACACCAGAAGAACTATTGAGGAATTCAGATATTGCTATGTTCATGGCCAAGGAAAAGGGAAAGAACCAAGTAGAAGCATATAATGAAACCTTAAGATTGCAAACAAAGAGATTACTTCTGATGGAGAATAACCTGAAGAAAGCTATAGAAAATAATGAATTTATTTTGCATTATCAACCCCAATTTGATTTGTCATCGGGAGCACTTACGGGTTTTGAAGCATTAGTGAGGTGGATGCATCCTATTTTTGGAATTATTCCTCCAAGCGAGTTTATACCAATCGCTGAAAAAAATGGGCTCATTGTTCCGATGGGGAGATGGATAATTAGAGAAGCTTGTGAACAAGCAAAGAAATGGCAACTTCAAGGATATCCGCCAGTAATGATGGGAATCAATATTTCACTAAAACAATTTATGCAAAAGGACTTTGTCCAAATGGTATTTGATATTTTAGAACAAACGAGATTAGACCCACACTTTCTTACTATTGAAATTACAGAAAGTGTAGCGATGCATCGACCAAATGTAACGATAGATGCTATGAATCAATTAAGAAAAAAGGGAGTAGGCATTTCCATTGATGATTTTGGTACAGGATTTTCTTCCCTATCTCATCTAAAGGACTTACCGGTTTCCATGCTGAAAATTGATCGATCCTTTGTAAATGACATTACAAAAGAAAAATCTAAAGCATATGCCATTACACAAAGTACCATTCAGTTAGCTCATAACTTGAACTTAAATATTGTTGCAGAAGGGATAGAAACAGCAGATCAACTTAAAATTCTAAAACGCTATTTCTGTCAAACAGGACAAGGTTTCTTTTTTAGTCGCCCACTCCCAGCAGAACAGGCTGTAGAGTTCTTTCACCAACAAGTTAAGGTATAAATTTCAAAAGACTTCACATTCTTAGAAAGGGATGCGAGGTCTTTTTCACAAGATAAGAATCATTATGCCTCGCTTCGCGGAACCATCATCTACCATGAAAATGGATTCGTAATCAAACAAGGAGGATAAATCTTGTTCATCTTCGGGAATACCTTTAATAACAATATGACCAGGTCGAAATATACATTGGTAAATCCTGAAAAAGGATACCCTACATAAGAAAGGATACCCTGCATAAGAAACGGGTTGTGACGGTATAGAAGTACCATCTATTGTAACTTGATCACGTAAACAAAAGTTTTACAGGGCCTGTTTTCATACAAAAGTATAAAATTAGTCTAGCTCCAGCGAAACAGCTTCATCAAGTAATCTTCGAAGTTTTTGCCCCGAGTAAGGAAAGCTACTTAGAGCTACTTCGCAGAAACAAGTGTTTTTCTTGTTTTGAGGGGCGCTTGCGCTTTTCTTGAAAGATAAAGTATAAAATTTGTCTAGCTCCAGCGCCCTATCGACTAGAGTCGGTTCCCTCCTCTCCATCGATAAGTCAACATCGATTCACTTCGTGAACCGTGTTTCCTTTGGGCCTACACGATGTAGGTCACGTCGGCGTTGTCACACGATGTGACGGCTTTAGCCGACGATCCTTAATATCGATGAGGTCCACCGCCTTACGTCGATGATCGAGGGCGCTTGCGCTTTTCTTAATTCCCTTTTCTGATAAAGATCTTTTAATTCGAATAAAATAGATAAGAATACTTTCTTTAAGGAGGGATTTGATGTCAAATCATTTTAATACATTTATTAAAAATGAAAGACAATCAGAGTTATTTCAAATTGCAGATGAGCTTGCAGATAAAATTAAGGTACGAGTGGATGAAGGCGATAAAACAGGTACTTTTTCTAAAGAAAATGTAAGGGATATAAAAGAATCTGGATATTTGACTCTATCTTTACCAGAGGAGTTTGGTGGGAGAAATTTATCTTTATATGAACTTTTACTCCTTCAAGAGCGCTTAGCGGTAGCAGATGGATCAGTCTCTTTATCCATAGGTTGGCATTTAGGGGTTATGATGGAACTAAGTGAAAAATCTCTATGGTCTGAAGAACATTTTAATTTCCTGGCCAAGGAAGTCGGCTTTCACAGAAAAATTGTGAATCGAGCTGCTTCTGAACGTGCTACAGGAAGCCCTGCTAGAGGGGGAATTCCAGAGACAAGGGCAGTTCGTGAAGGGGATCACTATAAAATTACCGGGCGGAAAACCTTCACGACCATGGGAGATGTTTTGGATTATTTTATTGTCACGGCCTATATCGAAGACCTTGATACTGTTGGAGCATTCCTAATTGAAAAGGAAATGCAAGGGTTGAGAATAGAGCATACCTGGGACACATTAGGTATGCGTGGCACAGGGAGTGATGACTTAATTTTAGATGGAGTTAAAGTGCCTACTGACCGATTAGTGGAAACGAAAGGGGAAAGACCTACAGATCCAAAAGGGTGGTTACTGCACATTCCAGCCTGTTATTTAGGAATTGCAATGGCAGCTCGTAATGATGCTATTGAATTTGCGAAAAACTACCAGCCTAATAGTTTAAACACTCCTATTGCTGAGGTGCCACATGTTCAGCTAAAAATAGGGGAAATAGAAATGAAGCTTATTCATGCGAGAACGTTTATGTATGCTGTTGCAGAAAAATGGGACTGCTCGTCTCATGAAGAAAGAACAAAACTAAGTTCGGAATTAGCTGTAGTGAAAACGGTAGCTACGAATGTTGCAAATGAAGTGGTTGACTTATCTATGAGAATCGTTGGTGGAAGAGGATTATCTAAACAGCTTCCATTTGAAAGATACTATCGAGATGTCCGTGCAGGCCTCCATAACCCACCAATGGATGATATGGTAATTCAGATGTTGGCAAAACAAGCATTGAAATAAAAAATGCGTGAATAGACTTGACCTTGGCATGTTGGCTCCTTGGCCGGGTTCTATTCACGCATTTTCTTTTATATTGGGGGTTAAATTGGTTAATAGAGTGGTTCTATTAACGTGTTTTCAGTTGTGAGAGAGCAAAGTCGGTAAATAGAGTGGTTCTATTAACGTGTTTTTAGTTATGAGAGAGGAAAATCGGTAAATAGAGTGGTTCTATTGACGTGTTTTCAGTTATGGGAGAGGAAAGTCGGTAAATAGAGTGGTTCTATTAACGTGTTTTTAGTTGTGAGAGAGCAAAGTCGGTAAATAGAACGCATCTATTAACGTGCTTTCAGTTGTGAGAGAGGAAAGTCGGTAAATAGAAAGGTTCTATTAACGTGTTTTCAGTTAAGGGAGAGGAAAATCGGTAAATAGAACGCATCTATTAACGTGTTTTCAGTTGTGAGAGAGCAAAGTCGGTAAATAGAACGCATCTATTAACGCGTTTTCAGTTGTGGAAGAGGAAAATCGGTAAATAGAGTGGTTCTATTAACGTGCTTTCAGTTGTGAGAGAGCAAAATCGGTAAATAGAAGGGTTCTATTAACGTGCTTTCAGTTGTGAGAGAGCAAAATCAGTAAATAGAAAGGTTCTATTAACGTGTTTTCAGTTATGAGAGAGGAAAATCGGTAAATAGAACGCATCTATTAACGTGCTTTCAGTTGTGAGAGAGCAAAGTCGGTAAATAGAATGGTTCTATTAACGTGTTTTCAGTTAAGGGAGAGGAAAATCGGTAAATAGAACGCATCTATTAACGTGTTTTCAGTTGTGAGAGAGCAAAGTCGGTAAATAGAACGCATCTATTAACGCGTTTTCAGTTGTGGAAGAGGAAAATCGGTAAATAGAGTGGTTCTATTAACGTGCTTTCAGTTGTGAGAGAGCAAAATCGGTAAATAGAAGGGTTCTATTAACGTGCTTTCAGTTGTGAGAGAGCAAAATCAGTAAATAGAAAGGTTCTATTAACGTGTTTTCAGTTATGAGAGAGGAAAATCGGTAAATAGAACGCATCTATTAACGTGCTTTCAGTTGTGAGAGAGCAAAGTCGGTAAATAGAATGGTTCTATTAACGTGCTTTCAGTTATGAAAGAGCAAAATCGGTAAATAGAACGCATCTATTGACGTGTTTTCAGTTATGGGAGAGGAAAATCGGTAAATAGAAGGGTTCTATTAACGTGTTTTCAGTTGTGAGAGAGGAAAATCGGTAAATAGAGTGGTTCTATTAACGTGCTTTCAGTTGTGAGAGAGGAAAAACGGTAAATAGAACGCATCTATTAACGTGTTTTTAGTTGTGAGAGAGCAAAGTCGGTAAATAGAACGCATCTATTAACGTGTTTTCAGTTGTGAGAGAGCAAAGTCGGTAAATAGAAAGGTTCTATTAACGTGTTTTCAGTTAAGGGAGAGGAAAATCGGTAAATAGAACGCATCTATTAACGTGCTTTCAGTTATGAGAGAGGAAAATCGGTAAATAGAACGCATCTATTAACGTGCTTTCAGTTATGAAAGAGGAAAATCGGTAAATAGAACGCATCTATTAACGTGCTTTCAGTTATGAGAGAGGAAAATCGGTAAATAGAACGCATCTATTAACGTGCTTTCAGTTATGAAAGAGGAAAATCGGTAAATAGAACGCATCTATTAACGTGCTTTCAGTTATGAGAGAGGAAAATCGGTAAATAGAACGCATCTATTAACGTGCTTTCAGTTATGAAAGAGGAAAATCGGTAAATAGAACGCATCTATTAACGTGCTTTCAGTTATGAGAGAGGAAAATCGGTAAATAGAACGCATCTATTAACGTGCTTTCAGTTATGAAAGAGGAAAATCGGTAAATAGAACGCATCTATTAACGTGCTTTCAGTTATGAAAGAGGAAAATCGGTAAATAGAACGCATCTATTAACGCGTTTTCAGTTGTGGAAGAGGAAAATCGGTAAATAGAAAACGTCTATTGACGCATATTCATTAGGTTGGTAGCAAAATCGGTAAATAGAAGGGTTCTATTAACTTATATTCAAATGTGGAAGGGGAAAGTCGGTAAATAGAACTCCATCCTAAGGCCACCTTTTTCGAAAAATCGAACCCTTTTCCCTTTTGAAATCGTCTATACTAGATATAGCATTTAAAATTATTTTTAGGATTTGAAAAGTAAATATCGTCTATGAAGAGAAGAGGGGGCATTTTGTGAAACACACAAAAAAATTATGGACTGCCATCATTTTTCTTATGCTTGTTACATTTTTCCTGCCGGTTCCTACTGTTCACGGAGAAGGCGAGCGGCTGGAGATTGATATTCAAGTGGGCTTTAATGGAAAAGTGAAACAAGACAGAAGTTTCCCAGTACATATTGAAGTAACTAACGATCAGGAGGACTTTTCTGGTGACCTTGTTCTAACTGTTCCAAGGTATGGGAATGCAGTGGGAAATCTTGTGATCCCGATCGACATTGCAGCGAACTCTACTAAAACAATTAGTGTGGTTGTCCCAACAGGCACAAGCGAGTTTAATCCACAGTATAATAGGGTGCCTGAACAGCAGTTTGCGCTTTTTGAGGGATCTTATGAGGATGGAAAGGAAGTTTCCATTGATCCGGATTTATCGATTCAGCCACAAATTACATCTATGGATCAAATAATGATTGGTTTTTTAAGTGATCGACCAGATGCTATTAACGATGTTAAATTAGCACGGTTCACTGGTAATTCGCCTCAAGTTGTTCAATTAACAGAGCAAGATTTATATAGTGATGCAAATGCTTATGACACTTTAGATGTAATTGTCATTTATGATACATCTCTGCTTAGCAAAGATGAGGATGCACAATTAGCTATTAGAGAATGGGTGTCAAAAGGTGGGATATTAGTTGTTGGTAGCAGTTTTGAACTAGCTCAACAACTAGGGACACTATCCGAGCTATTAGCTTTTCAAGTATCTGGAGAAGAAGAGATTTCTTCTTTTGAGGCTTTTGAAAAGGCAACTAGAGAGCCTTTTACAGAGAATAGTTTTAGAATTTATACAGGGGACCTTCATGAAGAGGGAAAGATCCTTTTTCAGGAAAGTGAAAAACCTTTAGTTGTGACTCGCTCCATTGACCAAGGGGCTGTCATTCAACCACTTTATGATATAGGAGCACCTGCCCTGGATGTATGGCAGGGCATTGATGAGTGGTGGTCCGCTTTAATTGATGGGTCTAACCTATATGTTTCATCAAAAGGGATGTACTTTGAAAATGTTTTAGAGCAGTTTTCAAGAATTGTAAAGGAATTTCCAAACTTTGATCAAATTTCTATTGGTGTACTTGTTTTATTGTTTTTTGGTTATTTGTTCCTATTTGTTCCAGTACTGTATGTGCTATTAAAGAAAATGGACAAAAGAGAATGGAGTTGGGTCATTATTCCTTCTTTGTCTATTGTTTTGAGTCTGGCTCTATTTGGATTTGGAGCAAAAGATCGGATGGGAGACTATCAAGTCAATACTGCTTCTGTCATTCAACTTTCAGAAGATGGATGGGGCTCCGGATATGGAGGAATTGCCTTTTTATCTCAAGGAGCAGGTGAATATGAAATAAAGCTTGATAAGCAGTATTCACCATTTCCGTCAGATCAAGTCCAAGCATTAAATAAAGTGCCTGCTGTAAAAACAGTGAATGATCAATCGGTTATTTCCTACCCCAATGTAGAGTTCTGGTCGACAAGATCTATGACTATTCATCATCCTTACCAACAATATGGAGCTATTCAGGGAAACCTTGAATATAAGGATGGGAAATTACTTGGAACTATTTCAAATGAATTAGGATTGGCTATCTCAGAAATCTATTTAATTGCGGGAGATAAAATTGAACAATTAGGGAAATTAGGTACGGATGAGTCGAAGGAAATTTCTATTTCCATAAGAATGGATAGACTTTTTGCAACTAGAACACCTGATATGGCTTATCGACTTTTTCCATTCAATTCTATGGGACAAAGTGCTGATGAATATTTAGAAAGAGAGCTTTTCCGAATAGCTTTTGAATCACCGCAAATTATGCAAAAGCAGAATCAACCTTATTTCTATGCGGTAACAAAAAAGCCGATTATGGACATTCCAGTAAATGAAAAGAAAACAGAACAAACTGCGCTAAACTTATTTATTCAAGAGGTTCCATTTTCCATAGAACAAAAGGGAGCAATGGATGTTAATCTAACCCTTGATATACCCAAAATACAAGCCGAAAAAGGGGAGATCGATTTTAATTACTTAGAACAAGGGAATGGTCAATCGATGATTGAAGCGAGTGCAGGTTCGTATTTGTTAAACTACACTCTTCCTGAAACTTTTCAAAAAGTTGATCCAAGCTCGATAACGATTTCAACTAGTCCTTTTGGAGGGGAAACATATGAAGTTTTTTCTCATGTAACGGGAGAATACCTTCCATTCCCATCAAACAGAGCAACTTTCGAGGGTGAAAAAGCTATGGAAATCCTTTCAGAACAGGGAATTCAAATAAGAGCTACCCTTCGTAATGGGGGCCCAGCATCTGTACCGAGTATCTTGTTGAAAGGAGTTGCTCGCCCGTGATAGAAATTCGTAATCTTACCAAAAGATATGGTAGCTTTACAGCTTTAAATAATTTAAATATATCCATTGAGAGTGGATCTGTTTTTGGGTTTGTAGGGCCAAACGGTGCAGGAAAGTCCACCACTTTTTCCATTCTCGCTACCCTTTTAGCCCCAACGGAAGGAACCGCATTTGTAAATGGCTTTGATGTAACGAAAGAACCTAAGAAAGTACGTAGACATATTGGATATATGCCTGATTTCTTCGGAGTATATGATCAGCTCAAAGTGAGAGAATATCTTGATTTTTATGGGGCTTCCTACGGATTAACAAGTCAGGAACGAACGGCTCTTATTCCTCAATTGTTGGAGCTCGTGAATTTGTCCGAGAAAGTGGACAGTTATGTGGATGTTCTTTCTCGAGGAATGAAGCAGAGACTTTGCTTGGCGCGTGCCCTTATCCATGACCCGGAAGTTCTGATTCTGGATGAGCCTGCATCTGGTTTGGATCCAAGAGCTAGAATTGAAATGAGAGAAATCTTAAAGGAATTAAAGCGGATGGATAAGACGATTCTTATATCTTCCCATATTTTGCCTGAATTAGCGGAAATGTGCGATCATATAGGGGTTATTGAAAATGGTACTTTAATAGCTGATGGTGGAGTTGTTGATATTGAAAAACAACTGCAGGCTAATAAAGTAATCACTGTTACTGTCCTTGATCGTTTGAATGATGCGCTTCTTTTCTTTAATAAGGCTGAAGGTGTAACCGGCGTGGACGCGGTAGAAGAACGAGAAAACGAATTGATTTTTTCTTTTGAGGGAGATGACCAACAGCAAATTGAATTGCTGAAAAACGCAGTCCAAGATGGAATACCTATTTTAAACTTTTCTCAAAGGCAAACTAATCTAGAAGATATCTTCCTTGAAATTACGAAAGGGGGAGAACAATGAACCGATTAACAACCCTTTTCATTAATCCTGTACTTAATAAAGAGTTCAAGCTCCGGTTTCGATCCTTTAAAAGCTATTTAGGTATTTTCTTCTATCTCTTGGTTCTTGGAGGGGCAAGCCTCGGATTTATGGGTATCCTTTCTCAAGTTGGGGGGATAGGAAATATTGGGTCAGAAGAAAGTAGATACTTATTTATTTTTATGTCCTTAGGTCAAATTGGATTGATTTCGTTTATGACTCCTGGACTAACAGCTGGAACGATAAGCGGAGAAAGAGAAAGGCAAACGCTAAATATCCTACTAACGACACAACAGTCTTCGACGACCATAATTTTAAGTAAACTCATATCCTCTTTGTCGTACTTATTGGTGGCTATTTTTTCATCCTTACCTTTATATAGTTTGGTATTCTTGTATGGTGGGGTGTCCCCAATAAGTGTTTTAGCCTCGTTTGGCGTACAAATTTTAACGATGCTAACGATTGGGAGTCTTGGAGTGATGTTTTCTACTATAATTCGAAGAACCATGATCTCTGTCATTGCAACGTATGCGACAATGCTTGCCTTAGTCATCGGTGCAGCATTAATTGTTCTTTTATTTGGTTCTATATTGCTGGGATACAATCAGAATCCAGGATCAGGTGTCTTTTGGTTCCGATACTTATTTTTAATGTTAAATCCACCGGTTGTTACAATATCCGTATTAGAACCGCAATTCTTCTCTCAGATGTTTTATCAACCTGGACATGCAGCAGGAACTTCCCTATGGATAGGATTTGTTCTTTCTTACATCGGAATCACTATTCTTTCCTTATGGATCGCTATACAAAAGTTACGCCCTAAAATGAAAAGTAGGGGATAAGTGGGAGATGAGTGGTTATGAATCACTTGTTAAAAATTGCTAAAAGAAAGCTATGGATAAAAGCCATTGGAGAAAGTGTCCAATGGCTCTTCCTCATACTTATGGGATTGGCCTTTTCTTGGGGAATTGCCGCTCGTTTTGTAACCATCCCTTACTTGTTTGAAAAAATAAGTTGGAGTTGGGGATTTTTCATTATTAGTTGGTTGATTTATCTCGTAGGGACAAAAAGGCCAACGAATGAACAAGCTGCTCATTTGTTCGATCAATTGTTTTTAGGAGATTACGTAACAACTGCATTAGAATTCAAAGAGGATCAGAGTGCTGTTGCCGTAATCCAACGAAAAGAAGCAATTGAAAAAATGAATAACCATTTACCGGAATTAAAGGGAAAGAAAATGATCCGTTGGCATTCAACTATTTTATCCTCAGCGACTATTATGATGGTTTTCCTTGGGTTAAGTTTTCTTTACCCAACAGATGCTTTGCAGAATGCGAAAATGCTAGAAAAAGATTTACAGATTGCTGAAAAAGCTAAGGATGAAGTAAATGAAATCGAGAAAGATGAGGAGCTACCAAAAGAAGCAAAGGAAGAATTAGAAAAGCTACAAAAAGAAATAGAAAAGCTTCGTACAAGTGAGGAAATAAAAGAAAGGCTATTAAAGTCTGAAGAGGAGATTAATCAGCTTCGAAAAGAGGTTTCTTTTAATCAACAGAAAGTAAATGAGTTTATATCTTCTTTAGAGAACTTTGGATCTGAAAAGTTAAAGAAGGCAATAGAAGAAGGGAACAATGAGGAAGCTGTTAAAGAGTTACAAAAAATGATGGATGATTTAATGAAAAGTGAGGAAGGAGAACAACTCTTGGAAAGTCTTGCTCAAAATTTAGGAGCTGACATGAACTCCTCACAACTAAGTCAAGCTTTGTCAGAACAGCTTCAAGAACTTATGAATAACGTAAGCAATCTTGAAAATCTACAGACAGCCCTTCAGCAAGCCGCATCCAACTTGCAAGGAGAGATGATGGCTGCTGGATTAACGAATACAGGTTCTCTTTCATTTGCAAGTGGAGGAACGAATGCAGGAGGTGGAGGGGGCAGTTCTTCGGGAAGCGGTGGTGGAAGCCCAGATTCTAGTGGGAATTCCAGCTCCTCTAATGGTGAAAGTTCGGGAAATAGTGACGGAAATGGAAATGGTTCCAATTCTGGAAGTGGTAACGGATCTGGAAGTGGAAGTGGTTCAGGTACCGGGACAGGAAATGGTACGGGTTCAGGTGCTGGAATGGGAGAAGGTTCTCGACAATTACTGACTGTTCCACAAAACTTGGACGGCGAGACGGAACCACTGCAACCAACAGCTCCAAATGGCGATGGTCCAAGTACGTATCAAATCATGGGGAATTCACCGATTATTTCTGGGAACTCTCAAGATTACGAGGCAATCTTAGGCCAATATGAAGCTGCCTATCGAAACAGTTTGGACCGGCAAGATTTGCCTGATTATTTAGAAGTGATGATTCAACAATATTTTACCGATCTTCAACAGGGACAGGGGGAGTAAAGAATGAGTGATGTTGAAAACTCGATTGAAGCTGCTGGAAATACTCTATTATCCATTAAAGAAGAGCTGAAAAAATTTATGGTCGGTCAGGACGCAGTCATTGACCAAGTACTCATAGGAGTTATAGCTGGAGGACACGTGTTATTAGAAGGTTTGCCTGGATTAGGGAAGACAATGCTTATTAAAAAAATATCAGAGGTATTGGATTTGAAGTTTTCTAGAATTCAATTCACTCCAGACCTTATGCCTGCGGATATAACAGGTACCCACATGGTTCAACCTGACGAACAAGGAAAACAGAAGTTTGTTTTTCATGAAGGTCCTTTGTTTACCAACATTTTATTGGCAGATGAAATTAACCGAGCCACACCTAAAACGCAAAGTGCTTTATTAGAAGCTATGGCAGAAAAAACAGTGACGGCATTAGGAGAGGAAAGGAAACTTTCTGAACCATTCTTTGTATTAGCTACACAAAACCCTATTGAGTTAGAGGGTACCTATCCTTTGCCAGAAGCACAGTTGGATCGGTTTTTACTAAAAGCAGATGTGGCGTATCCATCAGCTTCCGAGTTAAAGGAAATTGCTAGAAGAACGACTGGAAACGATATAGGTTCGCTTCAACAAAAGGCCGACGCACATTTTATCCTCTCCATGAGAGAATTATCTAAGCAGCTACTTGTGTCAGAACATGTAATGGATTATGCCGTCTCCCTTCTCATGGCTGCCCACCCGGAAGAACAAAATGCCTCTGATTTAGCCAAAAAATACGTCCGATATGGGCCAGGTCCACGTGGATTACAAGGTCTTATCTCAGCAGCTAGAGTTCGCGCTATAGAATATGGAAGGGTACATGTTTCTAAAGAAGATATAAAGGCTTTTGCTAAACCTGTACTCCGTCACCGATTGTTCTTGAATTTTGAAGGACAAGCTGAAGAAATAAATCCAGATCTTATCATTGATGAGATGATCATGGTGGCTGACCAAAAGGCGGTGGGGAATGTATGACAATTTTATCCCCGAATATGGTTCAGAAATTGTCTCGAAGAAAAATTGTCGCTCCCGTTAAAATAAGAACCGGACAAAAAGGGGAAAGGCATTCACAATATATGGGCTCATCTCTCGACTTTTCAGGGTACCGTTTATATACACCTGGAGATGATGTGCGTCAAATTGATTGGAATAGCTTTGCACGAACCCAAAAGCACTACATCAAGCAATTTTATGATGAAAGAGAGCTTAGAATTCATTTGTTTATTGATTGTTCTAGATCCATGGGATTAACGCCTGAAAAATGGAAAAGAACGTTGGAAATAGCTTCTTCCATTGTTATTCTAGGCACTAGTGGACATGATTCTATTTATTTAATACAAGTCCCTAAAAAAGATGAGCTAGTCTTAAAAGGGAGAGGAGCAAAATCCAATCAAAGACTCTTACAAAATATAGAAACACTACAGGTTGCAGATGAAAATTTTACTTTTTCTAAAGAGTTATCCCATAGCCTTACTGAGATAGCTACCAACCATGCATTGAACATTGTGATTTCAGATGCTTTAGAACCTGTAGAGCAGCTGTATTCCTCCCTTGCCATGTTACAGAAGAAAGGACAGCGGACCCTTTTTATTCGAGTTTTGGACCCTACAGAAAAGGAGCCACATTTTTATGGAGATAGAAAGCTAAAGGATATCGAAAGTTACACCTTGGAGGAAAAGGATATTTCTTTCTCGCAGGGTATAATTCGTCAGTATAAAAAATCCTTAGAAGAACATGAGAAGCTGTTCATACAATTTTGTAAAAAAAGAGGGATTACGTTTGCTGAGCATGTGGTGGATCAACCATTAGGAGATTTAATGTTTCAACAATTAGCCCATCTAGGGTGGGTAAGAGGATAATTAGTGTTTGCTAAAAGAAAGGAGGGGTATGGATGGGGATTCTTAATCCATGGGCATTGCTCCTTAGTTCATTGATTCCTATACTGATAGCTTTTTATTTTTTTAGAAAGCAAAGGGAAAAACAGTCCGTGTCAGCCTTGTTTCTTTGGGAGCAGGCTATCAATGATCGTCAATCCAACAAGATATGGGATAGACTACATAACAATTTATTGCTGATCTTACAGCTAATTATCCTTTTTCTTTTGATTTTTGCAACACTCCGTCCATACATCTATCAGCAAGGAATACAGGGTGACGAACTTGTGATTATTCTAGATTCATCGGCTTCTATGATGGCTGAGGAGCTTCAACAAACAAGATGGGAAAGTGCGAAGGAAGAAGTTTTAAGTCAAATAGAAAAATTGACTAGCCAGCAATCAGTCACCATTATTGAGGCGAATCAAAATCCATCTTATCTCACCCTACATGAATCCAATCATAAATTGGCAATGAATGTTATAGATCATTTGGAGGTTTCCTATCAAAAACCAAATTGGGAAAGTGCTATTCAATTGGCAGTAGCTTCCTTATCGAATCAGTCAGGCGTGATTCAATTATACTCGGATCAATTTAAAGAGAATATATTGAGCGAAGGATTTAAAAAGTCAAGTATCCCATTAGAGGTTAAAAATATAGGACAAGGTTTGGATAATCTATCTTTACGATCATTTGGTGTTAGGAAAGAAGGTTCTACGGTCTCTGCTGTGGTTCAAGTGGAAAATGAGAGTGGAGCCCCTATCGAAACAACCATTGTGATTCAAAATAATAGCTCTATTTTGGAGGAAAAGAAGATCACGATTCAGCCTAATGATGTCGTTACTGAATCGTTTGAGGGACTACCGGAGACAGACATGTATAAGGCTGAAATTCAGCCGAAAGATTCCTATACTCTCGACAATGCTCAGTATGCTCTTCTTGATACTCAAAAAGAGATAACAGTCTATACAAGTGGAAATATCCATCCTTACGTGACTCAGGCCTTAAGATCGATGGGGATAGAACCTGTTACGATTCCCGAAGAATCTTTGAGAGAGACGACAAGAACAGATGGAGTGTACTTGCTTTTCCATGTAGAAGAAAAGAATTGGCCAACTGGTCCTAAACTGGTGTTTTCTCCTCAGAAAAATGGGACCTTTCAAATAGGGGATAAAATAGATTTAGAGTACAAACTTGCATCGACTGGAATTGATTCATCTATTCTACAGTATGTAGATTTGTCAGAGGTTTACCTTTCTAAATTATATTCCGTGGGAGACTTCCAACAATTCATTCCACTTATTAAAAGTGGAGAGCATCCCGTCTTGCTTCGTGGGAAGGTTGAGGGGCAACCAACGCTTCTATTTCCTTTTGATATTGAAGATTCAGACTGGCCATTACATGTGAGTTTTCCCATCCTTCTACAAAATAGCATTCAATACTTATCGGCAACTAATCAATCATTAGGATATTTTTCACCTGGAGAAAAAGTTGAGGTTGTTTTACAACCTTCTACAGAAGCGGCATGGGTACAAAATGATCGAGGGGAAATACTTTCAAATGTTCAAGAAAGAAATCGGATCATGAATGTGCCGAATCAGCCTGGATTATATGAACTTGTTGAACAGGAAAATAATCAAAAATCTTCTCGTTCATTTATTGTTAACCTTGAACATAATGACCGTTCAACTGCTGTCTATCCTTCCTTTCAAATAAAAGGGGAGAATAAGGTGGAGAAAGATTATTTTAACCGAGTTGAGGTATGGCGATGGTTAGGTATACTGATCCTGATCATTCTGTTGGTTGAATGGGAGGTGTACCGTCGTGGGATTGCAGTTCGATGAACCTTTATGGCTTTTATCCATTCTTCCTTTAGCATTTTTGCTTCTTTGGTTTTACCATACGGTGAAACATATTCCTAATAAATGGATTATTCTTACATTAAGAACACTTATCCTTTTAAGTATTATATTTGCCTTAGCTGGTTTATCATTGGTTACCTCAAAAGATTACAAAGAAATTGTTTTTGTTGCCGACCGCTCACATAGTACTTATGGAAATGAAACTTTAATGAAAGACACTATACAAGAAGCTATCCAGAATAAAGGCGAAGAAGATAAGTACTCCATTGTATCTCTTGGGAGAGAAGCAGTTTCTGAGATTCCAATGACGAATCGAAATCATTGGGAGGATTTTCAAACGGAGATTAATAGGGAACACACCAATCTGACAGCTGGCTTAAGATTAGCTTCAGGCCTATTTCAAAATGGCCAAAAGGGTCGAACGGTCTTGCTTACAGATGGTAACGAGACAATGGGAGATGTGATTGAAGAAGCTGGATTTTTGAAACAACAAGGATTTGTTGTGGATGTATTTCCAATAGAGACCAAAGGAAAGAGTGATGTTGCGATTGAGTCGTTTCAAGCTCCAACTACTATGTATTTAGGAGAAAAGGCCGCTCTTACAGGTAAGATTAGTAGTAATATCAACACCAATGCCCGATTGCGAATGTATGATGATGATCAACTGATTATGGATCAACAAGTTGAGCTTGTTCAAGGTACAACTGAATTTTCCTATCCTCACATCGTGCAGAACTCAGGATTTCATAGTTTTCGTGCAGAAATTATAAGTGATGATGATGAGCAACAGGAAAATAATGAGTTATATGCATACACCAGGACGAAAGGGAATCCTCTGGTCCTCGTAGTGGAGGGAGAGCCTGGGAATGCCAATAACCTAGTGACTGCACTACAATCTAGTGATATGAATATTAAAACGGTTTCTCCTGAATTGTTGCCTACTAGTTTAGGTGGATTTCTTTCCTATGACTCCATTGTAATGAGCAATGTTTCTGCGACTGATTTTGACGTAAGCCAAATGGAACTTATGAAACAAGCCGTTGAAGAATTTGGTATTGGTTTTGTCATGTCAGGAGGAGAAAATTCCTATGGATTGGGGGGATATTATAAAACCCCAATAGAAGAGATTCTGCCTGTTGAAATGGAATTAAAAGGTAAAAACAAAATTCCTTCCACAGGGATTGTGATGATCATCGACAAATCAGGAAGTATGAGCGGAGCGCCAATTTCGTTAGCTATTGAGGCAGCTGCTAGGTCTCTTGATTTGCTAAGAGAGAATGATACATTAGGTGTCATTGCCTTTGATAATACTCCTTGGCAAATTGTTGAAACAGGTCCCATTGAGGATAAAAAAGAGATGGAAAAGAAAATTCGTTCCATTACGGCGAATGGGGGAACAGATATTTTCACCCCTCTTGAACAAGGGTATGAACAGCTTGGCCCATTGAATTTAAAGAAAAAGCATATTATTTTATTGACGGATGGGCAATCGGCAACTTCCATCGATTATCGTTCCATGATCGAATCGTATTTAGAGGACGAGAAGGTCAGCCTTTCTACGATCGCCATCGGTTCAGGAGCGGATACTCGCTTACTTGAAGAAATGGCAGAGCTTGGAGGAGGTCGCTATTACCACGCAACAAGCGAGGCGAATATTCCCGTCATTTTTTCTAGGGAAACGGCCTTGGTTACAAGAACCTATATTGTGGAAGAACCGTTTGTACCTACTGTAATAACACCTAACCCTTGGGAAGGCTTATTCTCAGGAGGAGTACCAACCTTAAATGCTTATGTTGCAACTACACCTAAGGGGAGAGGACAAAGAATATTGATGAGTCATGAGGATGATCCCGTTCTAATGAGATGGCAATATGGACTTGGTAGAACCGTCTCATGGACCAGTGATTTGTCGGGTTGGAGCGGACAGTGGCCTCAATGGTCTAATTGGTCTCCCCTATGGAATGAGATTCTGTCCTGGACGTTCCCTCAATACGAACAAGATCAATATGAAGTGGAAAAGCAAATAGAAGGGGACGAGGTTATCCTAACGATTACCTCATCTGATCCATTAGTGACAGATTTAGAAGGTACCCTTGTTACAGATCAAGGACAATCTAAGGATTTCACTTTAGACTTGAAGGGTCCAGGTGTTTTTGAGGGAAAATTTACGGCTGAAGAAGTGGGGATCTATTATCTCCAACTGTCCGAGAAAAAAGGGGAAGAAATTGTAGGGTCATTCCAGACTGGAATTTCTGTCCCTTATTCGAATGAATTTGCTTTTCAAGGTACGAATAACGAGAAGTTAGAAGCAATTGCTCAAGCAGGCGGCGGTGAGGTTTTAGAAGACTTGGATTTCGTTTTTTCAAAACCAATGGAAAATCCTAAAGAATCACAACCCATCTTTCATTGGCTTTTATCTTTTGCAGCGCTTTTATTTTTAGTAGATGTATTTGTTCGTCGATTTGACGTAAGATTTAATTTTAATAGAGTTGTCTCAAGTGTTAAAGATAGAATCGAGCGACAAAAAGAACCAAGCCCTAGAACAAAACACCTTGGTGAATTAACAAAATCAGTTAAGGAAAAGGAAAGAAAAGCAGTTATACCACAGGTGAAAAGAGAGGCTCTTTCTCGAAAAAAAGAAGCATCCGAAAAAGAAAAGAAGCTACAACCAAAAATCAATACGAGTGAAAAAACGATACAGGAAAAGTCACTTCCATTGAAAGAGAGAAAGAATCCATCAAAAAATACTGCCAGTGCGTCTAATCGAACCGAAAGAATGAATCAATTATTAGACGCTAAAAAACGCAGAAACAAGTAAACTAAGAAGCATCCTACTGTGTGAGGGATGCTTCTTAGTTTTATTCACAAAAAAGATATGTCAAACAGTCTAAGTGATTACGATTTTCTACAGGAACCCCTACTGGTATATCAAACCACCACAAGAAAAAGATAGCAAACAAGATAGAGAGCGGATAGGCAATCAAGGGTTTCCTATAAAAAAGCCAAAGCATAGGAAACATGATAATATCAAATCCCACTGACCACCAGTAATTCCACCCATATTGATAATCAATCCGATTAAAATGAACATATAAAAACTCAATTCCAGCATACCACCCTATGTAAAATAAATAGTGAGAAATAATTTTGGATTTCCCAAGGTTTTTAGGATAATTTCCAACAAAGAGCAAGGCAGTTCCCGGAAAGACACTAAACGTATAAAGCACTTCAGTAAATGTACGATTACTAAAGGCATCGGCGTCTAGTCGCCATAAAAAATAATTAGCCGTAAGAAAATTATAGGC
The DNA here is from genome assembly GCA_040191315.1 of Bacillaceae bacterium S4-13-56. Taxonomy (NCBI): domain Bacteria; kingdom Bacillati; phylum Bacillota; class Bacilli; order Caryophanales; family Bacillaceae; species Bacillaceae bacterium S4-13-56. The sequence goes on from JAWJLM010000002.1 coordinate 131,100, forward strand.
TAGATTTCCTAAAGCAAAATAGAGCATTACCGTATGGTATTTTTGCCAGTTCCTCCAGTCACCCCATAACCAAACGGAGAGGATGACAAAAAGGGAGACGATTAGGTGCATGCTTTCCACTCCAAGGCGTTTTTTACTATCAAAAATTTTAAATTTCGTCGGTTGATTGTATAAGTAAACTTTTGCTAACTAGTATGTCCTCCTATTTGTTTCCTATGAAAGAAATGCATAGAATAAAAAAGAGTGATTCTTCTTCCACAAGAAAATCACTCCATTTTATATTATTCTTACTAGCTTTGTTCCCACTTAAAAAACTTTGGTTGTCCAGTTCTCTCCATTCCATACATCTGTTACAATATCTTCGTAAAAGTCTGGTTCATGGGAAATCAGAAAAATACTACCTTTATATTCTTTTAGTGCTCTTTTCAATTCATTTTTGGCATCCACGTCCAAATGGTTGGTCGGCTCATCAAGGATGAGAAGATTCGTTTCGCGATTCATCAATTTACAGAGTCTTACCTTCGCTTTTTCTCCACCGCTGAGCACTTGAACCTTGCTTTCAATGTGCTTGGTTGTTAATCCACATTTGGCAAGTGCCGCACGAACTTCATATTGAGTAAAGTGAGGGAACTCATTCCAAACCTCATCTAAACATGTTTGATTTTGGTCGCCCTTTAGTTCCTGTTCAAAGTATCCTATATGGAGGTTTTCTCCAAGTAAAACCTGTCCTGATTTCGCAGGTATTTCTCCTAGGATACTTTTTAGCAAAGTTGTTTTTCCAATCCCATTGGCGCCTAATAGGGCTATTTTGTGACCACGTTCCATTTGAAGATTTAAAGGCATGGATAGAGGTTCATCATAGCCAATTGCTAAGTCTTTAGTTTCGAAAAGAAGCTTACTTGGTGATCGAGCCATTTTAAAATGGAATTCTGGTTTTGGCTTTTCACTAGCTAGCTCTATAACCTCCATTTTATCTAACTTTTTTTGACGAGACATAGCCATGTTTCTAGTGGAAACTCGAGCCTTATTTCTAGCAACAAAATCCTTTAGCTGAGAAATTTCCTGCTGCTGTTTTTTATAAGCAGCCTCTAATTGCTGTTTCTTCATCTCATAGACTTCTAAAAACTGGTCATAGTCTCCCGGATAACGGGTTAGTTCTTGATTTTCCATGTGATAGATTAGATTAATGACACTATTCAAAAATGGGATATCATGAGAAATTAAGATAAAGGCATTTTCATAATCCCGTAAATAGCGTTTGAGCCACTCGATGTGCTGAACATCTAAGTAGTTTGTAGGCTCATCCAAAAGAAGAATGTCAGGTTTCTCAAGCAAAAGCTTAGCAAGTAATACTTTGGTTCTTTGTCCACCACTAAGCTCGTGAACATCACGGTCCAAACCAATTTCATCCAAACCTAATCCTCTTGCTATTTCTTCAACTTTTGCATCAATAATATAAAAGTCTTGATTGGTCAGCTCATCCTGGATGCTTCCGGTTTCTTCCAGTAGTTTTTCTAATTCATCGGGTTCCACCTCTCCCATTTTTGCAAAGAGGTTGTTCATTTCTTCCTCCATATCAAACAAATATTGAAAGGCTGTTTTCAATACATCTCGAACGGACATCCCTTGTTGCAGAGAAGCATGTTGGTCCAAATATCCAACACGAACGCGCTTGGCCCACTCTACTTTCCCTTCGTCTGGTTGAAGCTTACCAGTTACAATATTCATAAAAGTAGACTTACCTTCCCCGTTGGCACCGACTAGACCTATATGTTCACCCTTTAGTAAACGAAAAGACACGTCATGAAAGATTGCCCGATCTCCGAAGCCGTGACTTAAATTTTTTACAGTCAAAATACTCATTTATAATAACTCCTTAGTGCTAGGCACAAATTATGGTAAATAACATAAGAAAGTGGTCAAAAAGTCACATTGCGAGACCTTGGCCACTTTTTCTATTATAAACACTCGAATGCATGGTGTCACTTAGTTTTTCCAACATGAACCGTCAGTAATACCCTCCCCTCAAATCTTAAGTAAAAATAAGAAGAGAAGATGGGGGATAAACTTCCTGAAAAAGTCTGATTGGTTCAAGGAACATTTAGGTCATACCCTTGGTAGTTAACAATCAGTAAGGGACGTCCACTAATTGAATTTTCACTTTAGCGAAAACAGAAAGCCATAAAAGGTAATGTCTATCTTCTACTCAGCGGCATCCTGGAGAATCCATTCTACTGCATGATAAAGGTCAGGAACATTCGCATCTGCTAGTGGGTCACTTTCCCCAAGGAAGATTCCCTTTGTTCCAGCCTTTTTGCCAGCTTGGATATCGGTGTCTGTGTCCCCTACCATATAGGATGCACGGAGATCAATGCCATTTTTTTCAGCCAAATCTTCTATCATTTTGCTATCAGGCTTTCTACAAGCGCACCCATCTGTTGGCTTATGTGGGCAGTAGGCGACATCATGAATCACAGCCCCTTGTTTAGTGAGCTCCTGAATCATATGATCATGTATCTTTTGTAGATTTTCTTCTTTTAGGTATCCTAACCCTACGCCACCTTGATTCGTTACAACAGCAATAAGATCAAAAATCCCTGAATCATTTAGCTTTTTTATGGCTTCAGGAACTTTGGGTAAAAAATAAAGCTGATTGGGTCGATTCACAAATTTTACCCTATCTGTAAGAACTTCGTTAATCACACCGTCACGGTCTAAAAATACAGCGCGTTTCAAGTGTATCACTCCTCGCATAAGCTGTTCATTAGATTTTCTAACTCTTATGGTGTACATTTTAACCAGAGGGTTGGTAATTTACCACAGAATAGCACAAAATATTAGAGTGCATAATAATTATAACAATATGAGGAGGATGTCATATGAATGAAAAAAATGTAACGGTATACACAACACCTACATGACCACACTGCACAACGCTTAAGCGATTCCTTTCGGAGGAAGGAATTTCATTTAAGGAAGTGGATTTGACTGTAGATGAAGTGGGAAGAAATGAAGTTGTGGAAGCAACTGGACAATTAGTTGTACCACAAACGAAGATTAATGGGAACTGGGTCATCGGTTTTGATCCTGAACAGATTTTACAATATGCAGGTAAGTAACATATGGGGGAGCTTCTTAGGAGGCTGCCCTTTTTTACAGCTTTTCTTTACAAGATAAGAAAGTATAAAATTTGTCTAGCTCCAGCGCCCTATCGACTAGAGTCGGTTCCCTCCTCTCCATCGATAAGTCAACATCGATTCACTTCGTGAACCGTGTTTCCTTTATCTCGTTCGATGAGGTCCACCGCCTTACGTCGATGATCGAGGGCGCTTGCGCTTTTCTTATACTATCAGAATTTCTAATTTAAGTCGGTTGATAGTATAAGTATAGCTAAGGCTTTCACCATTAGGACTTCCACTCCCAAGTATAAGAGATTCTAAGAAAAGAGCAGGCGCTTTTCGAAACAAGAAAATCGGTTGTTTCTGTGAAAAAGCTCTAAGTAGCTTTCCTTAGGGGGATTACTTGGGGCAAAAACTTCGGAGATTACTCGATGAAGCTTTTTTGCTGTAGCTAGACAATTTCTCTAATAACTAAAAATTCTGACAATATAGAAAGAAAAATACGCTTTCAAGAATCCCTTTACTGATAATCCGAGATTTTCAAAATAACTTCCTTGTCACATATTCATAAAATTAGAAACATAAAATATAAACTGTAATTATATTGTCACCTTATCCCACATAAAGGACAGTCATTCCCTTGGGTGCTAACAATCAGTGGGGGACGGCCGCTGATTGAAGTTACACTTTATCTAGTTGACAAATTTAATTTTGTTTTATACTATACCCACAGGGGTAATGTGTTAAAGTAAATTTGAGGAGGAATTTTGATGAAAGCAGATAAATTACTAGACGCAAAGGGTTTGGCATGTCCAATGCCTATTGTAAAGACAAAGAAAGCATTAACAGAAATTGATGCAGGCCAGATTTTAGAGGTGCATGCCACAGATAAGGGTGCAAAGAATGATCTTACGGCATGGACGAAATCAGCCGGTCATGAGCTAGTTCAAGACGCTGAAGAATCTGGTGTATTTAAATTTTGGATTAAAAAGGGCTAATTTTTTGCGAATTTTTATACCCGTATAGGTATATATTAAACTCATAACAACAAGGGGAAGGAGAAAGAAAATGTCTGAGCAAAAGAAAAGAACGACAATCGTTTTGTTTAGTGGGGATTATGACAAGGCAATGGCTGCCTATATTATTGCAAATGGTGCAGCGGCCTATGATCATGAAGTAACAATTTTTCATACTTTCTGGGGATTAAATGCTCTTAGAAAAGATGAACCAATTAAAGCGAATAAAAGCTTCGTGGAGAAGATGTTTGGGAAAATGATGCCACGTGGTGCAAATAAATTAGGTCTATCAAAAATGCATATGGCTGGTATGGGTCCAAAAATGATTAAAGATGTTATAAAAAAACACAATGCGATGCCTCTATCAGATTTAATGGAAATGGCACAAATGCAAGATGTAAAACTTGTCGCATGTACCATGACTATGGACTTGTTAGGTCTTCAAAAAGAAGAACTGTTGGATGATATTGAGTATGCCGGAGTGGCAGGCTATCTGGGGGATGCTGAAAACGGCAACGTAAATCTATTTATTTAATAGGGGTGATCATATGGAAATTAAAACAGACGTTGTTATAGATGCAAAAGGTTTGGCGTGCCCAATGCCCATTGTTAAAACCAAGAAAACAATGAGTACGGTTGATCCGGGAAAAGTTGTGTTAGTCGAAGCTACTGATAAAGGATCATTAGCGGATATTAAAGCATGGGCTAAAAGCTCAGGTCATGAATATATAGGGTCCGTGGAGGAAGAAGGAGTCCTTAAACACTATTTACGCAAGGGAAGTAATGAGGAAAAAGAAGAGAAAAAACATCCTCATGTTGTAAATAATGATCAGTTAAGTAGTAAATTAGATGAAAATGCTGACTTCATACTAGTAGATGTGCGAGAACCTGCAGAGTTCGTATTCTCCCATATCCCTGGTGCAGTATCTATTCCATTTGGTCAACTTGAAGAGAGGATAGATAAATTGGAAAAAGAGAAAGAAATTTATGTCGTTTGCCGAACAGGCAATAGAAGTGATATGGCATGTCAAGTGTTAACTGAAAAAGGTTTTGAAAAAGTGATAAATGTTGTCCCAGGGATGAGTGAGTGGTCTGGTCCAATAGAAAAAATGGGAAAATAGGTGAGGGGGAATTTGCCCTCCTATTTTTTCTATAAAATAATACCCTTAAGGGTAATTAGAAAATGTAGTATACTGTAATATACGAGGGGGAAAGAGAATGGACTTTGCATTTATACTCACACTTTTCTTAATAGGATTTGTGGGTTCTTTTATTTCAGGGATGGTTGGAATAGGTGGCTCTATTATCAAATATCCTATGCTTTTATACATTCCACCATTATTAGGATTTACCGCATTCACTGCCCATGAAGTATCTGGAATAAGTGCTGTTCAAGTGTTTTTCGCAACGATTGGAGGAGTTTGGGCCTACCGTAAAGGTGGTTTTTTAAACAAATCTCTTATACTGTATATGGGAATTAGTATCCTCATTGGAAGTTTTATCGGTGGATATGGATCAAAACTAATGTCAGACTACACAGTTAATGTCGTCTATGGAATACTTGCAACTATTGCTGCTATTATGATGTTTGTACCGAAGAAGGGAAAAGAAGATACAAAGAATGAGGAAGTTACGTTTAATAAGACATTAGCTGCCATTCTTGCTTTCATCGTTGGAGTTGGCGCTGGGATCGTTGGAGCGGCGGGAGCGTTTATTTTAGTTCCTATTATGCTTGTAGTATTAAAAATTCCAACTAGAATGACGATCGCCAGTTCATTAGCCATTACCTTTATTTCATCTATAGGATCAACTTTAGGGAAAATCACAACCGGCCAAATTGAGTACTTGCCTGCTGCTGTAATGATTGTCGCAAGCCTTATAGCTGCCCCTCTAGGAGCCAATGCAGGCAAAAAAATGAACACCAAAATACTACAAATCATCTTGGCTATCCTCATACTAGCATCAGCAATTAAAATTTGGATGGAGTTTTAGGGACGGTTCTCACCAACACGGTAACCCAGAATTTACAAGCAGACGCACGCCGGCCCAAAGTAGACGCACAAATCAGTGAAAGAGACGCGCGCCGGCCTCAAAGAGACGCACGAAAACCGAGCAGACGCACGCCGGCCCAAAGTAGACGCACAAATCAGTGAAAGAGACGCGCGCCGGCCTCAAAGAGACGCACGAAAACCGAGCAGACGCACGCCGGCCCAAAGTAGACGCACAAATCAGTGAAAGAGACGCGCGCCGGCCTCAAAGAGACGCACGAAAACCGAGCAGACGCACGCCGGCCCAAAGTAGACGCACAAATCAGTGAAAGAGACGCGCGCCGGCCTCAAAGAGACGCACGAAAACCGAGCAGACGCACGCCGGCCCAAAGTAGACGCACAAATCAGTGAAAGAGACGCGCGCCGGCCTCAAAGAGACGCACGAAAACCGAGCAGACGCACGCCGGCCCAAAGTAGACGCACAAATCAGTGAAAGAGACGCGCGCCGGCCTCAAAGAGACGCACGAAAACCGAGCAGACGCACGCCGGCCCAAAGTAGACGCACAAATCAGTGAAAGAGACGCGCGCCGGCCTCAAAGAGACGCACGAAAACCGAGCAGACGCACGCCGGCCCAAAGTAGACGCACAAATCAGTGAAAGAGACGCGCGCCGGCCTCAAAGAGACGCACGAAAACCGAGCAGACGCACGCCGGCCCAAAGTAGACGCACAAATCAGTGAAAGAGACGCGCGCCGGCCCCAAAGAGACGCACGAAAACCGAGGAGACGCGTGCCGGTCCAAAGTAGACGCACGAATCAGTGAAAGAGACGCACGCCGGCCCCAAAGAGACGCGCGAAAACCAAGGAGACGCGCGCCGGCCCAAAGTAGACGCACAAATCAGAGAAAGAGACGCGCGCCGGCCCCAAAGAGACGCACGAACACCGAGGAGACGCGTGCCGGTCCAAAGTAGACGCACGAAACAGTGAAAGAGACGCACGCCGGCCTCAAAGAGACGCACGAAAACCGAGGAGACGCGCGCCGGCCCAAAGTAGACGCACAAATCAGTGAAAGAGACGCGCGCCGGCCTCAAAGAGACGCACGAAAACCGAGCAGACGCGCGCCGGCCCCAAAGAGACGCACGAAAACCGAGGAGACGCGTGCCGGTCCAAAGTAGACGCACGAATCAGTGAAAGAGACGCACGCCGGCCCAAAGAGACGCGCGAAAACCGAGCAGACGCGCGCCGGCCCCAAAGAGACGCACGAAAACCGAGCAGACGCGCGCCGGCCCCAAAGAGACGCACGTAAACCGAGGAAATGCGCGCCGGCCCCAAAGAGACGCACGTAAACCGAGGAAATGCGCGCCGGCCCCAAAGAGACGCACGTAAACCGAGGAAATGCGCGCCGGCCCCAAAGAGACGCACGAATCAGTGAAAGAGACGCGCGCCGGCCCAAAGTAGACGCACAAATCAGTGAAAGAGACGCATGCCGGCCCCAAAGAGACGCACGAAAACCGAGGAAATGCGCGCCGGCCCCAAAGAGACGCACGAATCAGTGAAAGAGACGCACGCCGGCCCCAAAGAGACGCACGAATTTTAGAGATTTTCA